>DATLHN010000576.1:0-13075 GCA_035539875.1 Armatimonadaceae bacterium | reverse complement strand
GTTCACGACAGCTTCGTTCGCCTTCAGGGCGACGACCGTCGCCCGGTACCCCTCCTGGGGGCCGCACTCGCTCGGTTTGCCCGCCCGCACGGCGTCCAGGAACGTGTCACTGGCGTAGTACAGCGGGGTGCGCTTGGGGTCGACGTCGCGGTTCTTGCTCGGCTCCTTGCCCTCGGCCAGGAGCTTGGTGGCATCGGCGACGAGCGCGATGCCCGTCTCGTCCCCCAGCTTCTCCTTGTAGGCGTAGACCTCCCAGCCCAGCGCCGGGGCGTCGGCCTCCTTGAACATCCAGGCGCGCACCTCGCGCAGCAGCACGGCGGCGGAGGTCCCCTGGAACAGCTCGTACGCGCCGTCGAAGGAGTTAGCCAGGGTCGCGTCGTAGGCGAGCTGCACGCCGCCGTCGTACTCGAAGACGCACTGCACCGTGTCCGGCACATCCCGCCCGTCGCGCCAGGCGACGGTGCCGCCGAAGCCGGAGACCGCCTTCGGCAGCTTGTCCAGGTACCACGAGGCGACGTCGATCTGGTGGATGCCGACCTCGCCGATCAGCCCCCCCGAGGTCGCCTTGCGCAGACGCCAGTTCAGCTCGCTCTGGCGCGCGTCCGTGGGCGCGGCGCGCCGCCACGACGTCTTCTTGTGCCACTGCGCCTTGACCTGGGCGATCTTGTCGAGCGCGCCGGTCTTGACGAACGTGTGGACGTGGTGGTGCTGCGGGTTGGTGCGGTACTGGAGCCCGCTGTGGAAGATGACCTTCGGGGCGGCGGCCTGCGCGGCCTGCGCGATCGCCTTCGCGTCCTCGACCGAGGAGGCGAGGGGGGCTTCGCAGTAGACGTGCTTGCCCGCGGCCAGCGCGTCGAGGACGATCTGCTTGTGCAAATGCGAGGGCGTGGCGACGTACACGGCCTGGATCGTCTTGTCGGCGAGGACCTGCTTGTAGTCGCTGACGGCCTGCGCCTTCGGGTGGATCGCCTGGGCGCGCTTGTGCGCACCCTCGTAGGTGTCGCAGACGGTCTTGACGACCGCGCCGTTCACGTACGACAGACTGGTCAGGAGCGCGCGCCCCTGGTCGCCGAGACCGATGACGGCGACGTTAACCGGCGGCTTGGGCTTCTCCGCCTCGGCCTGCTTGACGCCGGCGACGGGAGCCTGCTGCGGGTCCGGCGCGGTTATTTCTTCGGCGCGCAGTCCGCCCGTCGCGCCGGTCAGGAGCATGCCGAAGGCGAGCGCGGAGCCGCGCCCGAGTAGTTCGCGCCGCTTCAGGGGGTCGTTCTTATCGTCAGGGTGTCCCATTATTGGTCTTACTTTCTACGTCGGCGACGGCGCACCCGCGGCCTTCTTCCGCTGCGGCTCGTCGTCGCCCTTTTCGAGACCCAGCGCCCACCGGATTCCGCCCATCAGGTGCTTCTGGTACCATTCCGCGTTCCAGATGTCCTTGCGGTGGCCGAGCGACGTGTAGAACACGCGGCCCTTGCCCTCGCGGCGGGTCCAGGCGACCGGGTAGTCGCCGGGCGTCTTCGCGTTCGGGTGTGCGTCCAGGGTCAGGAGCCCGTGGACGCGGGAGCGGTCGAACTTTTGGAACAGGTAGATCTCGTCGAAGACCTTGAACGACCCCGACGCGAAGTCTTTCGTCGCCGGGTGCTTGTGGTCCTCCACGCGGCACTCCACCTCGACCTGGGGGCCGTGCGTCCGGAACTGACCGCCGATCATGTCAATGTACGCCGGGTAGCCGGGATACGTGTCCGTGGCGGCGTGCGCGCCGAGGAAGGCGTGCCCGTCGGCTATCCACTTGATGAAGGCGTCGCGGTCGGGGATGGGCAGGTCGCCCGTCGTGTTGGCGAAGAACACGGCGTCGTACTGTTTCAGCCCCTCGGGAGACATTTTAGACGCCATCTCCTCGTCCGTGCGCACGTAGTCGACCGTGAAGACCTTGCTGGTCTCCGCCATCCTGCCGAGCACCTCTTCGGCGACGGGGATCGAGTCGTGGCGGAACCCCTTCGTGACGGTGACGACGAGCAGGCGCTTCGGCGCGACCCGCTTCTCCGCCGCCCGCGCCGCGGGCGCCGCCGCGGCGAGGCAGGCGAGCGCGAGGGCGAAGCAGGCGAGGGCCAGCCAGACGGCAGCGGGCAGGGCCGCGGCGCGCGCCGACGGGCGCGCCGAAGCCGTCGTCAAACTCCGTCGGGAAGAAGGGCGGGTGGTCATTCTGCCTCCGGTGGTAGCGGCCGGCGGTGCACGGCGGGAGCGTCCCGGCGCTTTCGCGCCGCCATACCAACGATTAACACGTTTTAGATAGTGCGTCGCACCGGGTAAAACGTTTCGCCGCGCCGGGCGCGCGCACCTTCATTATAGCGACGATGCCGACCAGGGGCAACCCGAATCCGTTACGGATACCAGGGGACGGGGCAGCCGGAGTCAGAGCGGACAGGCGACGGTGAGGTCCTGACGCCGCGCCCACTCGCGCAGGAAATCGCGCGCCAGCATCATCCGCTTGTTGCCGGCCATTCCGGGAAGCGTCTGATTGCACCTGCCCCGCACCTGGACGACGGCGCGCCGCCGATTGTTCACTTCGATGGTGAGAAGGCGGCGCGCCGTCGGGTCGCTTGCGAGGGAGAGCCGCAGGGACCAGATCGAGGTCGTGCCCCGCAGGCAGCCGTGCTGATAGGTGCGGACGCAGTGGCGCATCGCCCGCCCCTCCTCCAGCAGCCCGACGCTGTCGGTGATCTCCACCACGCTCCACCGGCACATACCTTGCGCGAGCGGGTCCGGCTCCTCGCAGCTTTCGGGCGAGGCGATTCCGCCGGGCTCCCAGTGTCGGCGCTCCCCCGCTCCCCGCCGGGCGAGTTCCTCATGCCACTCGGAGACGGCCCGGAGCAGGGCGTGCGGCGTCCTGCCCTTCATGCTCAGGCTCGGCTCCGAGCCGCCGTCCCCGTCCGCGCCGAACTTCCGCCAGCGCAGGTAGTCCGACACCGGGCCGACCTCTGAGAGGGGGACGTGCGGGTGATTGACCAGGAAGTGGACGACGCTGAGCCAGAACGACTCGTCGGACTGTACTCCGTCGGAAAGGAACGTCCCGGCGAGAGCGCGCGCCAGGTCGTCCGCGCCTCCGAGCGCGCGTACCTGGCCGAACCGCATCGCGCCGACGATCGAGAAATCGCCCGGGGCGAGCAGGAAGTGGTGCGCCGCCCGGTGCGTCATGGGGAGGGGGAAGTGCAGCGCCTCCAGCCTGCCCCCTCCCCCGAGATGGGCGAACCAGAGCCGGTGCTCCTCGGCCTCTTCGGATCTCCCGGAGAGCCAGGCGGCGTCCAGAAACGCGGGGAGCGGGTAGCGGGCGAAGAGGTGACGGGCGAGAGACCCGATCCGGGCACGCACCTCCGTATCGGCGTCAGAGAAAGACCACGCTTCGGGCGGGCGGAGCCAGTGTCGGCGGAATCGGGCGAAGTGCAGGAGTGCGTCCACACTCGTATTACCCGGACGGGGGCCGAGGGCGGGCAGCACCGGCTCCACGGTCGCGACGCGCAGCGCGGGAGTACCGGCGCGCAGGTATAACAGGCGCTGAGGTGCGGCAAGCGCCTCCGGCTCGTCTCGGAGCGTGGCGCAGGAGGCCCGGACCTTAAGGGCGACGGCGCGTTCCCGCGCCGCCCAGCCGACCCGACCCGCGTACATCGCTCGGACAAGAGCATCGGCTTCTGCGTGCAGACGCTCTGCCGCCCCGTCCTGCGATTGCTGGTTCGTCGCCCGGTACTGCATGACACAGCCGTATCGCCGGGCGGCGGGGGCTCGGTAAACGTGCGCTTGCGACGGCCCCGTCAGGCGGCCCGGCGGCCCGGGTCGCCCGTCTGCTCCGCGCGGTCGCGGTAGATGCGGCGCAGGGTGAGGTACTCCATGAGGTTGTCGAGGGTGAGCATTCCGACGAGCGCGCCGGACTCGTCGCGGACGAGCACCGGGGCGCGCTGGACGCCGTCCGGGCGCATCAGGTACTCCTCCAGCGGGTCCTCGGGCTGCGCGAATAGTATCTCGCGCTCCATCTCTCCGGCGACGTAGGCGGTGTCGCCGTGCTCGGCCAGGCCACGCAGGAGCGCGCTGCGCGAAAGGACGCCCGCCACCTCGTCGCCGTGGAGCACCGGGAAGTCCTGCTGCGTGGTGGCGAGCAGGGTCTCCGCGGCCTGCCGCAGGGTGTCGCCGACCGAGAGCGTGGTGAACTCGCGCACCATCGCGTCGCGGATCGGCGCGTTGTCCACGATCTCGCGGCTCTCCTCCGCCTGCGCCTCCTGCCCCGCCCCGAAGAAGACGAACAGCGCGATCAGGAGCAGCGACGGGTTCACCACCCCGTTGTTGAAGATTCCGAGCCCCGCGGCGCCCATGACGACGGCTACCACGCGCCCGATGAAGGCCGCAATGCGGGTGGCGCGCAGGCGGCCGATGCGGAGCGCGAGCAGGGCGCGCAGGACCCGCCCGCCGTCCATCGGGAAGGCCGGGATCATGTTGAACAGCACGAGAAGGACGTTCACCCCCAGCAGGAGGGTGAGGAACCCGCCGCTGAAGAAGCCGGTCGGCGCAGCCTTGAGGAACTCGAAGCGGGCCGCGAAGCCGCTCGACCCCTCGAGGAGGTAAATGCCCCCGGCGATCACAGCCGCGATGACCACGTTCACCGCCGGACCGGCGAGCGCTATGTACAGCTCGTGGCGCGGCTTCGGGGTCTGCTCGATGGCCGCGACGCCTCCGATCGGGTACAGCACGATGTCGCGCACCGTGTAGCCGTACCGCTGGGCGACGAGCGAGTGCCCCAACTCGTGCAGGACGACGCACGCGAAGACGGCGATCACGAACAGCACCTGGTAGGCGCCGCCCCGCCCGATCCCGGCGGCCGCCAGCCAGATCACCAGCAGCAGGAAGGTGAAGTGCAGCCGGATGGGGATGCGGGAGACGGTGGCTACCCGGAGCGCCCAGGGGTCGGCGGGCTCCGTCTCGCCCGAATCGGGGCGTGGTCCGCGCTCCCGCTCTTGAGGACTGTTCATTACAGTTATGTTTACCCGGTACCGGGCCGAAAGCGTTCCAGCGCTTCTGCGTCGAGTCGGTAGGTGCGCCAGTCGTCGAGGTGGGTCGCGCCCTGCCTCTCGTAGAATCCTATGGCGAGCTCGTTCCACTCCAGGCAGACCCATTCCATCCGCCCGCATCCCCGGCGCACGGCCTCCGTGGCGCAGTACCGGAAGAGCGCCGACCCCGCGCCCATGCGGCGCGCCTCGGGGAGCACGAACAGGTCTTCGAGGTAGAGCGTCGGCCGGGCCAGGAACGACGAGTACGTCTCCAGTACGATGGCGTACCCCACCGGCGCGCCCGGATGTTCGGGCGACTCGGCCAGGTAGATCGTGATGGGCGGGGCTGCGCTCTCGAACGCGTCGCGGATCAGCCGCCCACGTGCCGCCTCGTCCGGGCGGGCGAGCTTCTCGTAGTCCGCGAGGGCGTCGATGAGCGTCAGCAGGGCGTCGGCGTCCGCGCGCCCGGCGGGGCGTACGGTCGCGGCGGCGCGCGGGGCAGCGTCAGAAGAAGACATAAGTGCGTGGCTCTCCGAAAGCGTTCTGTGCCCCGTGCGAGTGCGGGGGCGCAGACTCCTTTATATCTCGCCCGGCCGGACTTCGGGGCCGGGGGAACCGTCGGCGGCGACGCGAACGCGCCCGAAGGCGACGAGACGCACCCGCTCCGCCGCGCTCTCGGGGAGTCGCGCGCTCACGATCAGGTACGCCCGCTCCAGGTCCAGTCGGACGAAGCGCCCGACGGCGAGCAGCTTGCCCGCGCCATCGTGGAGCCCGAGGAGGACGTCGTGGTGCGCGGGGAGGGAAAGAGCGCGCACCGCCCGCGCCTTGAAGTGGTCGGTGATCGGCCCCGCGCCGCTCTCCCAGCCTGGCCGGGGCGCGGGGCCGTTCGCGTAGAGGGTCAGGACCCCGTCCGCCTTCTCCGCGTAGACCACGGGCAGGGCCAGGGCGGTACCGGCCCAGCGCGCCTGGTCGGCGGGGACCGGCTCGCCCGTGCCCAGGGTCGCGCCGAGGATGGCGAGCGAGCCGAGCGCCAGCGGGAACTCCCGCGCGCCCGTGAGCGCCTGCGAGAGGCGAGAAAGGCGGCGGGTGGCGCGCAGCGACGCCGACTTGCGGCCGACCGCCTCGGGCGCGGGCAGGAGGTGCCGCCGCGCACCGGACGCCGCGCAGAGCGCGCGGACGAGGTTGTCGATGCCGTCCCCCTCCCGCTCGAAGGCCACGACGACCGCAGGGCGGCAGAGCATCGCCTTGGCTATCTTCAGCCGGTGCGCCGTGGGACCGCTGACAAACCCCGTGGTATCGATGAGGATGCGGCGCGCGCCGGCGTCCCGGGCGAACTGCACGGCGCGCGCGGTCGCCACGGCGTGCTCCAGGGGCAGGGCGCTCGCCCCGAACGCCCCGACAAAGAACTGTGCGGCGGGCTTCAGGTCGTGCATCTTCGCCGATGCCGGGTCCGCCCAGGCGACGCCGACCGTGCCGGGCGGCCCGATCTCGCTCTGCCCGATGTCGGCGTCGACCACCGCCGTCCGGTCGCCGTGCGCCGAGAGCGCGCGGGCGGCCTGCGCCACGAACGTCGTCTTGCCCCGGTCCGTGGCGGCGACGACGAGAACCGCCGCGCCGTCCGGCAGCGGGGCGATGACTCCGTCGATCACCGGCCTCCATTCTCCGGGAAGCGGCGGCAGTGGGTCGGCGGGCATCAGCGGGCGCGGGTCCTCGCCGTGAGCGCGACGAAGCCGAGCGCGGGCACGGTCACGGCGATGCCGCCGCCCTCGGTGACGCTCGCCGAGCCGGGTCGGGACTTGAGGACGTCCGGGGCCTCCCAGGAGTTCGCCGCTTTGGGGTCGTCGCCGCTCAGCACGGCGACGTTCTCTACCGCCTCCGCCGCGACGTTTCCGAGCGCGACCGTCAGGCTCACGGGGTCGCTCTGGCTCCGGTTCACCAGGAACAGCGAGAGCGCGCCGTCCTCGGGGGCGTAGCTCGCGGCAACGTCTAGTGCCGGGACGTCGCCCCGGTCGCCCGCCGCGACCGTCGGCGAATCGAGCAGCACGGGGCGCAGTGACCGGCCGCGCGCCCGCCGCACCGTCTCCACGAAGGGGTAGTAGATGCTTTGAAAGAGCAGGCCGTCGCGGCGGGTCAGGATCGGCGCGATGACGTTCACCACCTGCGCGAGGCACGCGATCTTGACGACGTCCGCGCGGCGCAGGAAGGCGGTCAGATACTGCGCGCAGACGAGCGCGTCTTCGAGATTGTAGACCTCTTCGAGCAGGGGCGGAGCCTGCCTCCATCCGCCGTTCTCGCCGCGGGCGCGGTACCAGACGTTCCACTCGTCGAAGGAGATATGCACGCGCTTGCTGCTGCGCTTGCGCCCCCGCACGTAGTCGAGCAGCCCGGCATAGTCGTCGAGGACGCGGTCGATCTCGACGCCCTCGGCGAGGAACCAGGGCGTGTCGTCCTTCGTGTTCAGGCTGTAGCGGTGCGCGGAGATGTAGGAGACGTGGTCCCAGCAGTACTCCAGCGTGACCCGGTCGTACTCCAGGTAGGTGCTCATGAACCGCCCGGACGACCCGCAGGCCACCAGCTCGATGCTCGGGTCCAGGCCGCGCATGATCTTGCCCGCCTGGTCGGCGCGGCGCGCGTACTCCTCGGCGGGTACCTGCCCGGCCTGCCAGGGCCCGTCCATCTCGTTGCCCAGGCACCAGACCTTCACGCCGTACGGCTCCTTGTGCCCGTTCGCGGCGCGCTTGTCGGCCCAGTAGGTCCCGGTCGGCAGGTTGCAGTATTCGACCAGGGCGGCGGCCTCGGTCGCGCCCCTCGTGCCCAGGTTCACGGCCATCATGGGCGCGGTGCCGAGCTTCTCGCACCAGCGCATGAACTCGTCGGTGCCGAACTGGTTGCTCTCGATGGAACTCCAGGCGAAATCCGGACGGACGGGGCGCTGGTCGCGCGGCCCAATGCCGTCCGTCCAGTCGTACGCGCTGACGAAGTTGCCGCCGGGGTACCGCATCAGCGGCATCCGGAGGGGGCGCAGCGCGTCGAGCACGTCGCGCCGGAACCCGTCCTCGTCGCTCAGGGGGCTTTCTGGGTCGTACGCGCCCTCGTAGACGGCGCGGCCCAGGTGTTCCAGGAACCCGCTGAAGAGGCGCGGGTCGATCTCGCCGACGTGGAAGTCGGTGTCCAGTTTGAGGGTGGCGGTCTTCTGCTGCATGGCCCGCTCAGGTTCGACGGCCGGGGCGGGGCTACCTGCCCCGGGCTCCCGCGGTACAATCGTCCCTATGGATGACAGCTTGCCCGTCGGCGAGGTGATCGCGGCGACGACGACCGGGTTCACCGCGCAGGTGATCGAGGTGCCGCGGCCCGAGGAGATCGCGCCCGTGCCCGACCCGCCGCCGTTCGGCGCGTTCGTGCGGGTGGGGATCGCGCCCGAGGGGGTACCGCCTCCCGACGACTTCGACCCGTTCGAGACCGCGCCCGCCGCGCCCCGGCGGCTGACGGGGGGCGGCGCCGCAGTCACGCTCTACGGCGTCGTCTGCCACGCCGAGGTCGGCGCGCTGGAGGTGGGAAGGCCCCTGACGGCGTTCGGGCTGGACGAGGAGGAGCTGCGCCGCGACCAGCCGCAGATCTTCGAGCTTCTGACGGCGCGCTTTACCGCCGCGCTGGTGGCGCACGCGGGGCCGGACGGGGCGGTGCGCGCCCACCTGCCGCCGCGCCCGCCCCGGCCCCACGCTCGGGTCTTCCTCTGCGGCGACGCGGAGACGGTGCGCCTGACCGAGCGGCTGGACTACCTGCGCCCAATCCTGCTCGGAGGCGGGACCGTCGGCGGGGTGGCATACCCCGCCGACGAGCTGGTCGCCGCGCTGCTGCGGAATGCCCGCGCCGCGCACCGCGAGATCGGCGGCCCGGACGCCGACGCCGCGTTCCTGGAGCGCGCGGGCCGCGAGCTGGCCGCGCTCCTCGCCAGCGATTACGACCGCCTCCGCGCCCTGCTCCGCGGCGTGGTCTAGCCCGCCGCTGCCACCGCTGCTTCGGCTTCTTGGGCTGCCGGGGCGGGGTCGGCGGCGGCGAGGAAGGGGCGGACGGCGGCGAGGAACGCCTCCGGCTGCTCGACGTGGGGCAGCATGCCCGCCTCCTCGATGACCTCCAGCTTCGCGTTCGGGTTCGCGAGCAGGAACGCCTCCGCGTTGCCGACCGGGGTCTCGACGGCCTGGCGGCCCCAGACGAGCAGCGGAAGGTCTACGATCTGCTTGAACTCGTCGGCGATGTCGATGTTCAGATAGCCCGACAGGAACGAGGGCAGGACGTTCTCGCCGCCCGGCTGGTGCGCCGAGACGTGGTACGTCTCGACCATCTCGTCGGTCACCTTGCTCGGGTCGGCGATGAGGCGCGACTTCAGGTAGTTGCGGATGCCGCCCTTCGACGCGATCAGGTTGTAGAGCGACGTCCCGACGACCGGGGCTTTGAAGATGCGGTGCACGGCGCGCGAGGACAGCGTCGGGTCCGAGGCCAACTCCTCGATGCCGGTCGGGCAGATCAGGACCAGGCGGCGGAAGATCGACGGGTCGCGCTGGGAGAGCGCGATGACGTAGGCCGCCGAGAGCGAGGTGGCGATCACGTCCGCCTCGCCGCGGCCGTCGCCCACGCGAAGCACCTGGCGGCAGAAATCGTCGATCAGCGAGAGGTAGTTCTCCGCCGTGTAGAAGAGCGAAGGCTTGTCCGACTTGCCGAAGCCGAGCAGGTCGAGCGCGTAGACCGTGTACTTCTCCGAAAGGGCGTGCCAGACGTTCTCCCACTCCGCGGACGACGCCCCCGCGCCGATGCCGTGGACGAGCAGCAGCGGCGGGCCGTCGCCCGCCTTCTTATAGAAGACGTCGCCGTCGGGCGTGGGGAAGTAGCGTATCTCGCCGCCGTCGAGCTTCGAGGTCAGCGGCGGGGTCTTGTAGAAGATGACCGCGTTCGCGAGCGCCGCCGCGCCGATGGCCGCGCCGGTCCAGAGGACCGCGCCGAGCGCCTTGCCCGCGGCGCTCTTGCCGCCGCCGTCACCCTTCTTTCGCAACGATAGTTTCGCCATGTGTCGCCCGTCCTTGTGCGGTCATTCCGCCGTCTTCGCGTGCAGGCGGAGCCATTCGCGATGATACCCGTCCGCCCCGGATGCGTCAATACGCCGCGGCAGGATCACGACCCGGCAGGCGTGCCGCAGCAGTTCCCCCTTTTTGAGCGAGAGGGGCTCGTGGAAGAGGGGGGCGGGGCCGAAGAAGTTGAACCAGGGCTTCGCCGTGCCGTACATCGGCTCCGGGTAGCGCCGGTTGTTCGGCGAGGGTAGGAAGAGCACCGCCGCGTGCCGGTCGCGCCGCGTGTCCAGCTGCGCGTCGATGGCCGCCCACGGGTGCGGCTCGCCGGTGGGCCGGTCCGTCTCGGTGCCGTCGGCGAGAAGCACGCGCTGCTTGTGGACGGCCTGGCTCAGCCGCACGACCACGCCGCCGTAGCCGCCCCAGGTCGTGTAGGGCGTGCGGTCCAGCACCACGTCCTCGCGCGGGGCCAGCGTGATGTGCCAGTCCACGAACATCTCGCCGTCGTCGCCGAACCGGATGTCAAGCGTGCGCTCCTCGAAGAGGCGCGCCTTCTCCTCGCCGTCTTTGTTGTCGCGCCACTCCAGCGGTCCGGAGATGCGGACGGCGCTCTCGACCTCGGCGGACGCGTGGACGGCGGGCGGCTCCAGCGTCACCTGCCGCCCGAAGACGGGGTCCCGCTCTTCCCAGTAGTTGACGCCGTTGACGAACTTGAAGGTGAACCAGAGGCCGCGGTGCCAGAAGTGGTCGAGCGGCGACTCGGCGGTTATCTCGATCCCCTCCGGCGTCCGGATGGGGTGACAGAACGGCTTCGGCGCGGAAGGCTCCGGGTCGTCCGGAAGCTGGTAGTTGTAGCGAATCCGCTCGACCCCGTCCTTTTCGACCGCGACGAACTTCCCCCACTCGTGTACGACGCGCATGCGTAATCCTTTCTGCGAGGCTCCCGAAGCCTTTCTCTGAGCACCCACAGGCGAGCGGGCTACACCCGCTCGGCAAACGCCTCCACATCCGGCAGGAAGCCGACGCCCAGGCCCGGGGCGGCGTTTACCGTGCCCAGGTCGAGCGCGCCGTCGGCGACGGTGAGCGTAGCGAAGCCTGCGAGCCCGCTGTGGTACAAGTCCGGGTGGGCGCGCAGCGTGGCGTCCTGCACCGCCTGCGGGAACATCGAAAGGCCCGAGAAGTAGTGGTGCCCGTTGCGCTCCACGCTCTCGATGCCGAGCGCGGCCTGGACCGCGAGGTCCTGCATCTGCGCGACCGGCCCGATGTTGGTCAGGTCCTCGCCGGAAAGAATCAGGGGCGTGGCCGGGTCGGCGCAGCGGCGGCAATGGGCGATCAGGCAGGCATTCGCGATCCCCTTGATGACCCCCTTGCAGTTCTTGTGGCTCGTGCCCGCGTAGCCGAGCGAGAGCGCGGTGGGCAGGCTCGTCGTCTCCGCGTCGGACTCGTCGATGATGATCGGCGGTCGCTCCGGCCAGTCCGCGAACGCCGCGCCGGTCTCCGGCGAGAGCGCGACCGAGCGGTGCAGCGGCTGCTCCACGAAGAGCAGGCGGGGCAGGGCGTCCCGGCGCAGCGCGGGCGACGCCGTGAACGCGTCCCAGAAGGCGCGGAAGTCCGCGACGGTGGTGAACGCCTCGTTGCCGTCGAGGCTGAAGGCGAAGTCGTCGCCGTGCGGCCGATTCTGCCGGATGACGGCAATGGTGCGCTCCAGCCGGGGGACGTACCGCGCGGCGTCCGCGCCCACCTTCAGCTTGAAGTGGCGCAGGCCGTACACCCGGACGCACTCCTCCAGGGTGACCGGCAGCCCGTCGCTCACCTGGTGCTCCTCGGTGCGGTCGGCTTCCACCAGGGGATCCGAGAGGCCGACAGTGTGCCGGGCGAGGATGCGGGGCAGGGGGGTGCCCAGGGCGGGCAGCAGATCCGCGGGATGGGCGTCGCCCAGCTCCGGGTGGACGTCGCCCAGACGGATTCCGAAATCGTTCTCGCGCAGCAGGTCGGCGAAGGGGCGGCCCGCGGCGCGGCACACGGCGTCGATCACCGCGCGCTCCACCAGAGAGGTGCCGAAGTGCGCGAGCAGCGGGGCGACGGCGTGGGCGCGCGCCCACCGCGCCTGCGCGGCGTACAGGCGGCTCCACAGGTCGAAGACGCTCCCGCACTCCCCGAGGTCCGCGGCGGTCTCCATCGCGCGGGAGATGACCCGCAGCATCTCGGCCGCGTCGTCCTCGAACGCGGTCGCGGGGTCCTTGGTGAACCACTTGGGGGCCAGGTGATCGGCCGACATACCCACCGCTTCGGTGCCGTCGCCCAGTGCGAGCCGGACGCGGACGAAGAGGTGCGGCAGGTCCGTGACGGTGGCGATGCCGTAGCGGAAGGGCATGCGGGTGCGCACCGGCATCCGGAAGGCGGCGGCTTCGCGGACGCGGAGGGGCGTGAGGCGGGCGGCGACGGGAGCGGCAGGAGTCATGTCGGATACACAGTACGACGCGCGCCGACGCCCTCCCTCCTGCGGAGCGGGCCGGGCCCTGACGTGATCGGCGGGTTCCGGGGTAAAACCATGACGGGGACGGAAGGGAAAAGGAACGGTCGCGACGTAAAGGACGATGGGCCGCTTCGGTCGGGGATTGCCGCGGGAACATCCCGGGACGCTATGTCGTCCGTTGAAGAAGTGGTATGTCCGCGGATCGCGGGAGGATGTCCGTCTCTCGGCCCGTGCTTGTCTGCCCGTTCGCTCGTCAGACCCGAGTGGCGCGCTTCCCGCCGCCTTGCTGCGATCAGGAGTATCGTGTTGATGACACCAGGAATTTCGCTTCGCCGACCGCGCCGCTGCCGCCGAGGACGGGCTGCGTTTACGTTGATCGAACTGCTCACGGTCATCGCGATAATCGCGATACTCGCCGCGATCATCTTCCCGGTCTTCTCCTCGGTGAGGGAGAGCGCGCGGCGCGGCAACACCCTCACGAGCATGCAGCAGATCTCCTCGGCGATCAA
>DATLHN010000575.1:0-6432 GCA_035539875.1 Armatimonadaceae bacterium | reverse complement strand
TGTCGAACGCGTACGAGGAGCGCGCCTGAGAGCAGCCTTCCAGGAACCGCTCCTTGGTCAGCGCGGAGACGCCGTGGTTGCCGAGGACGAAGTGGCGCGGGGCGTTCAGCTTCCCGAACTCGCCGGTGATCGTGCGCAGGAAGCCTAACTCCTTCGTCACGTCGGGCGGGCTGGGCGTGTCGATCAGGTCGCCGAGGCAGACGGCCAGGTCCACCTTCTCGGCGTTCAGGCGCGTCACCGCCTCGCGCATCTTGCCCAGTGACTCGCGGTAGTGGCGGGTCCTGCGCGCCTCGGCGTCGGCGTAATGGACGTCGGTGACGAGCCCCACCTTTACGGCGGGTTCGGCGGCGAGGGCTTCGGCGGGGTCGCGGCCCGCAGCGGCGGCGAGAAGGAGCAGCGTCCCGCTCCCCAGTCGGAGGGCGCGGCGGCGGGAGACGGCGTTGTCGTTGGCTTCGGGCATGGGTGTCAGTTGCGGTTCTGCAGGGGTTTCAGCCGCGGCCGAAGACTTCGCGGCGGGCTTCGCGGTCCCGGTCGCGCTGGGCGATGGCGTCGCGCTTGTCGTAGAGCTTCTTGCCGCGGCCGACGGCGAGTTCGGCCTTGGCGAAGCCGCGCTCGAAGTGGATGTTGAGCGGGACGAGCGTGAGGCCCTTCTGCTCGGTCAGGGCGCGGATGCGCTCGATCTCGCGGCGGGTGAGCAGGAGCTTGCGGGAGCGGGTCGGCTCGACGTTGAAGCGGTTCCCCTGCTCGTGCGGCGAGACGTGCATGTTGTAGAGCCAGACCTCGCCGCTCTTGTCGATGCGCGCGTAGGCGTCGGCGAGGTTCGCGCGACCGGCGCGCAGCGACTTGACCTCGGTGCCGACGAGGACCATGCCCGCGGTGAACGTGTCGAGCAGCTCGTATTCGTGGCGGGCGCGGCGGTTGGTGACCACGGTCTTGCGCGCGCCGCTCTTGTCTTCTTTGGCCATTGGGTGTTCTCCGGCGGATTATACCACCGCCGCCGCCGCGTCGAGGTAGCGGATGCGCCGGGCGACGTCGGTGTGGGGCGAGTGGTAGGGGTTGGTGAGCGCGCCGGAGGCGAAGGTGGCGCGGCGGGTGAACTCCAGGTCCGACTCGGACAGGGCGTTGGTGAATATCGGGAGCAGGTAGTCGACGCCGGTCTGCGAGGGGCGCATGTGCTCGGCGTCGTAGAACGCGGGGTGCATGCGGCGGGCGTGGATGTGGCCCCAGCGGTCGCGGAAGCGGTTGGCGTCGTGGTGGTCCACGCGGAACCCGCTCTTCGGCCCCCAGTGGAGGGTGGCGACGCAGTTGTTGTAGCCCTCGGCGAGCAGGTCCACCGTCTTGCCGCCGAGCAGGGCGGCGTGGAAGCGGTCGAAGTGCAGGGGCCGTCCGCCGCGCTGCGTGTGGCCCGCCTTGCAGGTGAAGATGGCGTCGCGCGAACTGTCGCCGCGGCGGAAGCCGCGGAAGTAGTCGTCTTCGATGGCCTCCATGAGCAGGCGGCGCAGCGCCTCGGCGGCCCCGCTCAGCAGGATGTTGCCCGCCGGGTCGCGGACGGGCTGCGCGCCGAGCAGATTGCCCTCGGTGTCGGTGATGCCCTCGCCGCAGACGATGACGACGTGCTTCTGTAGTTCGTAGAGGTGCTTGATGCGGTCGACGACTCGCGGCAGGTCGACGGGGTGCTCGGGGACGAGGATGATGTCCGGCTGGCCGTAGGCGGTGCCGAGCGGGATGTAGCCGGAGCCACGTCCCATGACCTCGACGATCGCGATGCGCCGGTGGCTCTCGGCGGTGGTGCGCACGCGCTGGACGTCCTCGGAGGTGACGAACACCGCGGTCGCATAGCCGGGCGTCACGAAGTTGACCATGTTCTCCAGGTCGAAGCGGACGAACGACTCGCGCTTCTCGTAGCGGTAGCCGCAGGCTAGGGCGTCGTCGGGGACGCGGTCCCAGTCGCTCGGCTCGCTCGGGTAGTTGAGGCCGAGGTCGTTGTCGATCGTCTTGGGCGCGAGGACGACCGGGAGGCGCTCGGCGAGCGGCTGGAGCCCGTTGAGCGTGCCGTCGCCGCCGACGCAGATGAGTCCTTCGATCTTCAGGCGGTCGAGGCGCTCCGCGATGCGGGCGATCCCGCCGGCGTCGTTCGGGTCGACGAAGTCGCGCGACGACCCGAGGAGGGTGCCGCCGTGCGCGGGGTCGAGTTCGGGGATCGGCTGGAAGAGCGGGTTCAGGTGGACGTGGGGCACCCGGGGGTTCCAGAGGCTGTTGTAGCCCTTGACGAGTCCGAACACCTCGACCCGCAGCTGGTTCGCACGGGTCACCGCCCCGTGGATGGTGGCGTTGAGCGCGGGGGTGTCACCGCCCGCCGTCAGAATCCCGATCCGCTTCATGCGTCCTCCCCGTCCCTGTTCGCGCGCACTCAGACGCGCGCGAACCGCCCCGGGACTCGCACGTAAGCGAGTCCCGGGGCGGTTCGTTTGTTCGGCCTAGCGCCCCCTGCCGGCGGCGAGCGATCCGCTTCCGGCCGCGCCGCCCTTTTTCGTGAGGGCGACGTAGTCGCGGAGGATCCGCTGCGACTCCTCAAGGAGGATGTCCGGCTCGGGGATGCGGCGGCGCGCGGCGCCGTCCTCACCGGCGGAGCCCTCGTCGGCGTCCGGCGCCTTCTCGGCCTTTTCGCCGTTCTTGAGCTGCGCGGCGGTCAGCGGGGCGGGCAGGCCCGGCTTGGCCGCGTCGCGCAGGGTGATGCTGTAGACCTTCCCCTTCGGGGCGGGGCGGGCTTCCAGTTCCTTCTCGCGCGCCTTCTGGCGGGCCTCCAGCTCCTGCCGCTCCTTCAGCCGCTCGGCCTCGTTGAGCGAGACCAGCTTGCGGGCCTCCAGCTTCCTGACCCGCTCGATCTGCTGGCGCTGGTAGGCGAAGTCCCTGTCGGAGGCGACGCGGCCGGCCGCGAGCCTCTTGAGCTCGGCCAGGTAGGGCTGCGTGCGGTTCTGCTTGTCGAACTTCGCAGTCGGGACGGTGTCCCAGGGCAGCGGGTTCTCCAGCTCGCCCTCGCCGATCTTGAGGACGCTGGTCGGCGACGGGAGCGTGATGTCCGGCGCGACGCCCTTGAGCTGGGTGGACGAGCCGGTCGCCCGGTAGAACTTCTGGATCGTCAGCTTGAGCTGGCCGGGGTTGCTCTCGGTCTTGAGCTGCGCCCGCTCCATGATCTGGTCCAGGTTCAGCAGCGCCTGGACGGTGCCCTTGCCGAAGCTGGGGGAGTCGCCGACGATCAGGGCACGGTTGTAGTCCTGGAGCGCGCCCGCCACGATCTCCGAGGCGGAGGCGGAGAGGCGGCTGACCAGGACGACCAGCGGGCCGTCGTAGGTGACCGCTCCGTTGGTGTCGCGGTTGACCTCGACGTCGCCGTCCCAGTTGCGCACCTGGACGACCGGCCCCTTCGGGATGAACAGCCCGGTGATGCCGATGGCTTCCGGGAGCGAGCCGCCGCCGTTGCGGCGCAGGTCGAGGATGACGCCGTCGACCTTCTCCTTCTTCAGCTTCTCCAGGAGCGCGGCGACATCCGCGGTCGCGCTCTTGCCCTTCTCGGGGTCCTGGTAGAACAGCGGCAGGTCGATGACGCCGAGCCGGGTGGTCGTGCCGTTCGCGCCGGGCTGCTCGATCAGGCGGGCCTTGGCGGCCTGCTCCTCGAGCTTGACCTCGTCGCGGACGAGCGTGATGGCGACGCGCTGCGAGTTGTCGGCGGCGTTGACCGGGATCACGATCAGCTTGACGACGCTGCCCTTGGGCCCGCGGATGTACTCGACGACCTTGGTGACCTTCATGTCCACCACGTCCACCGGCTTGCCGTCGTTACCCTGCGCGACCGCCGCGATCTTGTCGCCGGGATGCAGTTTGCCGCTCTTCTCGGCCGGACCGCCCGGGGTCAGGTCCTCGATGACGGTGTACCCGTCCTCCTCCTTCAGGCGCGCGCCGATGCCGAAGAGCGAGAGCTTCATGCCGATGCTGAAGTTCTCCGCGGTGGCCTTGCCGAAGTAGTCGGTGTGCGGGTCGTAGGCGTGGGCGAGGGTGTTCAGGAACAGCTCGAACAGGTCGTCGCCGTCCAGTTCCTTGAGGTCGCGCAGGTTCCGCTGGTAGCGGCGGGTGAGCGTCTCCGTGATCTCGGCGGCCGGCTTCTTGTTGAGCTTCTCGGTGAGGTACTCGGAGCGGATCCGCTGCTTCCAGAGCGCCTTCGCCTCGTCCAGGGTGGCCGGGCGCTCGGCCTTCTCGCGGTCGATCAGGACGGTGTCGCTGCCGGTGAAGTTGAACGCGGAGGCGTCCTTGAGGGTCTCCTGCGCGAAGGCGTTGTTCTGCTCGTAGCGCTCCAGCAGGCGGGAGAAGATCGTCCGGGCGGCGGACGTGTCCCCGGCCTTGACCTGGTCGTCCAGCGTGGACCGCAGCGGCGCGAACTCGGCGACGTCCGACTCCAGGAAGAAGACGCGCTGGGGGTCGAGCGTGTCGAGGAACTGCTCGAACAGCCGGGCCGAGACGCTGTCGTCGAGCGGCTGGCGGGCGTAGTGGCTCCGCTCGAGCAGGGTCGCCGTGACGCGCGCGATCCGGGCCTCGTCCTCCGCGCTGACGGTGCCGGGGCGTATCTTCGCGCCGGCGATCTTGCCGCTGGCGGCGGCGGTGGTGGGCGCGACGCTGACCTGCTGCCGGGACGCGACGAGCGGGGCCAGGTCGGGAATCAGCGGGTCGGGCTGGGCGCGCGAGAAGGCGACGGCGGCGACGCCTGCCAGCAGGCTGCCCGCCACGATTCCCGGCAGGATGGACTTCATCGACATGGCTTGCGGTCTGATCCCTTCGGTCGGCGGCGACGGTTGTCACCGCCCATGGAGGTTTTACTATACCCCGAGGTGACGCGAAAACGCCACTCCGGTGCGTGCGTGCGCTACCCCTCCATACCTTAATATGGCGTTTTCTATACGTTATAGAAACCCCGCGGCGTTACTAAGTTCCCGAGGAGCCGTCCGCGACGGACTTTTCAACAGGATTGGCGCGGGACAGGGCGTAGACGCAGGTGTCGCGAACCGAGCCGTCCGGGGCGGTCTGGTCGGCGGGCAGGACGGCTTCGAGGGGGTAGCCCGCGCGCTCGGCGACGGCGCGGCTGCGCAGGTTGCGGGCGTCGCAGCGTATCTCGACGCGCCGCGCCCCGAGGACGTCGAAGGCGACGCGGGTGAGGGCCCGCACGGCTTCGGTGACGTACCCCTTCCCCTGGCAGGAGGCGCGGCACCAGTAGCCGATCTCGAACGCGGGCGGGTCCGCGTCGAGCACGTGCAGCCCTATGGCGACGGCGAGGTCGCCGGTGTCCTTGCGGTACGCCTTCGCGGAGTAGTCCTCGCCGCGCAGGTACCGGCCGTGCGCCCAAACCTGGCGCGCCTCGGTCTCGGCGACCTCGGGCACGTGGTCCGCCCACTCCATCCAGCGGTGCAGGTCGTCGTACGTCTCGCGTATGGCGGCGTTGACCTCCGCCCCGTCGCCGGGCCGCGCCGGGCGTATAATCAGTCGCTCCGTCTCGATCCGCTCGGGGAATGCGAAGGGCATCGCGCGCGAGCTCCGCGTTATCCGGTGCTCTGCATGGCAGCGGCGATGCCGGTGATGGAGAGCAGGATCGCCTCGCGCCAGGGGGCGGCCTCGGGGGAGTCGTCGGGGGCGTCCTTCAGGGTGTCCATCAGGGCGACCTGGAGCATGGAGAGCGGGACGACGGCGGGGTTGCGCAGGTTCACGGTGCTGCGGACCACCGGGGCGTGGCCGAGCAGGGTGGCCTGGTCGGTGACGCGCAGGACGGCGCGCTCGGTGCGGACGTGCTCCTCCTCGATCAGGGCGTGGAAGGTGTCGCCGACCTCGCTTCGCTGGGCGTAGCGGCGCGCGGTGGGCAGGTGGGCGCGGATCAGCTCCAGCTGGGCGTTGTCGATGACGGTGCGGAAGAAGAGCCACTCGCGGTACATCTGCTGGAGCAGGGCGGCGCGGGCGGGGTCTTCCTGGCCGTCCTCGCCGGTGACGAACGCTTCGAGGGCCGCGCCGAGGCCGAACCAGCCGGGGATGACGTAGCGGCTCTGGACCCAGGCGAAGACCCAGGGTATGGCGCGCAGGTCGTCCACGCTGGAAAGGCGCTTGCCGGAGCGGGAGACGGGGCGCGAGGCGATGGGCAGGCGGCTGATGTGCCGGATGGGGGTGGCCTGGGCGTAGAAGACCCAGAAGTCCGGATCGTCGTGGACCATGTCGCGGTAGAAGGCGCGCGAGTGGGCGGCCATCCCGCGCAGGGCCTCGTTCCACTCGTCCCGGTCGGCGGCGCCCAGCGCGCCCGAGCCCGCCACCGGCGAGGCGGCGATCAGGGTGGCGCTGACGATCTGTTCGAGGTGGCGGTGGGCGATGGGCGGCAGGCCGTAGCGGAAGGAGACGACCTCG
>DATLHN010000574.1:0-1733 GCA_035539875.1 Armatimonadaceae bacterium | reverse complement strand
TAGGAAGCGCGTTGAAGGCGTGTGTCTCGTCTTGCACCGATGATCGTTCAGTATTGGGACAGTCTGAACGTTTGGAATACGATACCCCTGTTCCGGCCTGCTGTCAATGACATCGCTACGACCGGTCGGAAATATGTTCATACAATTAAACGCTTCAGGCAAATCTTATCATGCCTGATTGGTTTTAGAGGGTTTGTTATGCGCCCGTTCAGATATTTAGTCGATGTCGCGGGCGCAAAGGGCGGGCGCTGACAGGAGGGGGTTATACTAACCAGGGAGTTTATGAGTACAACGCCAAGCCCCGCCACCACTTTCCTGCCTTTCGATACCTTCACGCTCGCCGCGGTCGTCGCGGAGCTGCGCGAGGCGCTCGACGACGCGCGCGTCCAGAAGGTCCAGCAGCCGACGGCGAACGACGTCGTGATCGCCTTCTACGGGCGCGGCGGGGCGCACCACCTGCTGATCTCCGCCGACCCGCGCACCTTCCGCGTCCACCTCACCCAGATCAAGCGCGCCAACCCCGTCACGCCGCCCGGGTTCTGCCAGGTCGCCCGCAAGTACCTGGAAGGCGCGCGGCTCGACGAGGTCGTCATGCCCCGCTTCGACCGGGTGCTTCGCCTCGTCTTCGACAGCGCCGACTTCGGCCGCGTCTGCCTGATCGCGGAGCTGATGGGGCGCAACGCCAACCTCGTCCTCACCCAGGGGCGCGACGGGGCCGAGACCGTGCGCGGCGTCCTGCGCCCGTCCCACTCCGAGGCGCGCGAACTTCGTCCCGGCGCTGCCTACGCCGACCCGCCCGGCTCCCATGAGCGGGTGGACCCGCTGACGCTCGACGGGCCGAAGGACGCCTTCTTCCGCGACATGCCCGCCGAACCGGAGAACCTCCGTCCCTGGATGGGGGCGACCCTGTCAGGCATCGGCCGGTTCGCGGCGGACGAGATCATGGCGCGGGCCGCCGGGGGGCGCGACGCGCTGCCGACGGCCCTGACGGACCTCATGGAAGACGTCCGCGCGGAGCGGTTCGCGCCGCACCACGTCGCCGACGAGCAGGGGCATACCACCGGCGTGTGGCCCTTCGAACCGCGCTCCGTGCCGCCGGGGCGTGCCTTCGCCCGCGAGAGTGTCGGCGTCGCCCTGGACACGTTCTTCGCGACCTACACCGGGCGCACTTTAGAGGAGGGGGAGCGGGCGACGCTCGCGAAGGCAATCGCGCGGGAGATCGCGTTCCGCGACCGGGAGATCAAGTCCGCCCGGGCGACGCTGGCCGAGGCCGGGCGCGCGGACGAGTACGAGCGCCTCGGCAACCTGATACTGGCTAACCTCACGCTGATCCCGCGCGGCGGCGAGACGTTCGTCACCGTGCCGGACCTGTACGCCGAGGAGGCGGGGGTCGAGGCGGGGATCGCGCTGGACCCGAAGAAGAGTCCGCAGGAGAACGCACAGGGCTACTTCGCCCGGGCGCGCAAGGCGCGCGACGCCGCCGAGTACGCCGAGGGGCGCGCCGTGGACCTGGAGGACGAGCGGCGCGCGCTGGACGACCTGCGCGCCCGCCTGGAGGGCGCGCAGACCCATACGAACGAGGAGTACGCCGCCCTGCGCGCGAGCCTGGAGGAGTTGGTCGGCGCGGAGCGGGTGGGGGCGTCGGCGAAGGAGAAGCCCGCGGCAGCGAAACCCGCCGACCGACCGTTCGCCGGGCACAAGGTCCGCTCCTACGACCTCGACGGCTACACCCT
>DATLHN010000573.1:0-3793 GCA_035539875.1 Armatimonadaceae bacterium | reverse complement strand
GGGCGGCATCGGCGCGGGCTGCGTCTGCCTGAACGGGCACGGGGGCTTGCAGGACTTCTCCCTGCGCAACCGCCCGTCCGTCACGGCGCTCCCCGACGGCCACGGCACCGGCGACGCCGCGTTCGCCCTGCTGCACGTCCGCGGAGCCAACCCTATCACCCGCCTGGTGGAGGGACCGCTGCCGCCCGAGAAGCTGTATGACCAGGCGCTCCAGGCCCAGGGCTACCGCCACGGCGGGCACGAGGGCATGCCGCGCTTCGAGAACTGCGCGTTCGAGGCACGCTACCCGTTCGGGCGCGTTTCCCTGGAGGACCCCGCGGTCCCGCTGAGCGTCACCGTCTCGGGTTGGAGCCCGTTCATCCCCCGCGACGACGTCAGCTCTGGCCTGCCCTGCGCGTTCCTGGAGTATACGCTGGAGAACCGCTCCGGCGAGGCGGTGGATTTCGAGTTCTCGTACCACCTGTCGCACCTGATCGCGCGCCCGGGGCGGAAGATCGCGACCCGCAATTCCGTGCTCGGTCCCGCCGGGGACGGCGGTGGCGGGGGAGTCCTTTTCACCGCCGACCTAGACCGGGATCGCGACGAGGACTACGGGACCGCCGCGCTCTACGCCATAGGCCAGAGTCCGCGCGTCAAGGCGATGTGGTTCCGCGGCGGCTGGTTCGACTCGCTCTCCGTCCTGTGGCGCGAGGTATCGACCGGCCAGTTCCGCGAGAACGACGGCGCGGGCGCGGAGAACTTCGAGGGCCGCAACGGCGGCTCGCTGCTGGTCGAGGGGGCGCTGCCGCCCGGTGCTTCGGTCACGATCCCGCTCGTCCTCGCCTGGCACTTCCCCAACGCCCACCAGCGGTACGGCGAGGCGTCTCCGCCGCCCCCGCCGCCAAACGGGGCCGCGGCACTCCAGATGGCCCCGCCCGCGCCCGAACCCGCCTGGCGGCCCTTCTACGTCGGGCAGTTCGAGGACGCTCGCGCGGTCGCGCTGCACGCCGCGGAGAACCACGCGTCGCTCCGCGCCCGGACGGAGGCGTTCGCGGACGCGCTGTGGTCCTCGACGCTGCCGCCGTACGTGCTCGACGCCGTGGCGTCGAACCTCGCCATCCTGAAGTCGCCGACCGTGCTGCGCCAGGAGAACGGCAACGTCTGGGCGTGGGAGGGCTGCTTCCCTCAGAGTGGCTGCTGCCACGGCTCCTGCACGCACGTCTGGAACTACGCGCAGGCATTGCCGCACCTCTTCCCGGCGCTGGAGCGGACGCTGCGCGAGCAGGAGCTTGAGCGCTCGATGGACGAGCGCGGGCACGTCCAGTTCCGCGCCGCGCTGCCGGACGGCCCGACGCCCCACGGCTACCACGCGGCGGCGGACGGACAGCTCGGCGGCATCCTCAAGCTGTACCGAGACTGGCAGATAAGCGGCGACCGCGCCTGGCTGGAGCGCCTGTACCCGCTGGCGAAGCGGAGCCTGGACTTCGGCATCTCGCTCTGGGACCCGGAGCGCAGGGGCGGTCTGTTCGAGCCGCACCACAACACCTACGACATCGAGTTCTGGGGGCCGGACGGGATGTGCGGGAGTATCTACGTCGGAGCGCTGGCGGCGATGGCGAGGATGGCCCGCGACCTCGGCCGTTCCGAAGAAGCCGCACCGTACGAAGAACTGTCCGAGAAAGCCGGCCGCCTCCTCGACGGGGAACTGTTCAACGGGGAGTACTACGAGCAGCGCGTCCAGTGGGAGGGGCTGCGCGACACGTCCTTCGCGGAGCGCATGGCGGGCGTCACCGACGCCAGCGACGAGATGCAGCGCCTCCAGAAGGCCGAGGGGCCGAAGTACCAGTACGGCACGGGCTGCCTCTCGGACGGCGTCATCGGCGCGTGGATGGCCCGGATCTACGGGGTGGAGACCCCGCTGGACCGAGACAAGGTGCGCTCGTCGCTGCGGGCGATCTTCGCGCACAATTTCAAGACCGACCTCTGGGAGCACGCCTGCCTCCAGCGTCCCGGCTACGCGCTCGGGCACGAGCCGGGGCTGCTGCTCTGCACCTGGCCGCGCGGCGGCAAGCCGACGCTGCCCTTCGTCTACAGCGACGAGGTCTGGACGGGTATCGAGTACCAGGTCGCGTCGCACCTGATCGAGGAGGGGATGGCGCACGAGGGCTTGAAGGTCGTGGAGGCGGTACGCTCGCGCTACGACGGGCGCGTGCGCAACCCGTTCAACGAGTACGAGTGCGGCAGCTACTACGCGCGGGCGATGTCCTCGTACGCCCTGCTCGGGTCGCTCTCCGGCCTGCGCTACTCCGCCGCCACCCGCACGCTCACCCTCGCCCCGAAGATCGACGCCGCGGGCGGCGGCGGCGCGTTCCGCGTCTTCTTCTCCGGCGAAACCGGCTTTGGCACCGTGACCCTAGACCGCGCGAGCCGTGCCGTTACAGTGGAGGTACTGGAAGGGGAACTGCAGGTAGACCGACTCCTCCTCACCCTCGACGGCGCGGCGACCGAGGTCGGCTGCGGCGCGGTCGCGCGGCCCGGCGCGCCCGCGACAATCCCCCTATGACGCCATCGAACATGCGGCAGGTCTTCAAGGTCGGGGACCGGGTGCGGGTGACCAAGAGCTGGGACTGGGTGGGCCATCCGGTCGGTACGGTCCGCTCACGTCCGCGCGAACAGGACACCTTGCAAGGTGCTGAGTACACCTACTACGTGGTATTCGACGGCCCGGCCTACGATACGGAAGGCGAAGGACCCTTCACTGCGGGCGTGATCTCAAGCCGCGATCTGGAACCGTTCTAACCTCCGGCCGCCTTTCCGCGGGTGTTCAACCGGCGGAAAGCATCACTCTCTCGCCGTCGGGGGCGCGGCGGTAGGCTTCGAAGACCTGGAGCAGTTCGCGGGCGTCGGCGAGGTTGCCCACCTCGGGCGGCGTTTTTTCGAGGGCGCACTCGCAGAAGTAGCGCAGCTCGGGGGCGTAACCCAGAGTGAAGAGCCCCTTGTTGTAGAGCTGGCCGAGCGAGAACTCCGGCTCCCAGAAGAGCGGGGCCGCCTCGGCGTCGTCGCGCGCCATCTCGTAGAACGAGCCCGCCCGCCCGTAGCCGCCGTCCGGCCCGCCGCCGGGGCGGTAGTAGGTGACGCGCAGGTTGTTGTCCACGACGACTGCCGCGCCGCCGTCGCCGATCACCTCCGTGCGCTCCAGCGGCATCGTGCCCGGCTGTCCGGCGGAAAGGTGCAGGCTGCCCACCGCGCCGCTTGTGAAGCGTATCAGCGTCACCGACCCGCCCGTGGCAGCGTCGGTGCGCTCCACGCAGAGCGAGGCGATGGGGCCGCCGAGGAGTCGGATCACCGAGAAGGGGTGGACGATGTGATCGAGGAAGCCCACCATCGCCTTCAGGTCGTCGCGCTTGTCGCGCGGCGGCAAGGACTGAGGGTAGCGGGCGGTGAGAGTGGCGACCCGCCCGAACTCCGGGCGGCGCGTGATGTCGCGCGCCTTGACGTTGGCGGGCGCGAACATCTTCTTGAAGCCCACCGCGACAAACCTGCCGGTCTCCTGCTCGGCGGCGACCATCGCGTCCACCTCGTCCACCGAGGCGGCGGGCGGCTTTTCTATCCAGGCGTGCGCGCCCGCCCGAAGGGCGTCGGCGGCGAGGGCGGGGTAGCGCGGGCGTCCCTCGTCGTCGTAGTTGGTCACGATCACCACGGCGTCGGGCCGGACGCTCGCCAGCATCCGGCGGTGGTCGACGTAAGCCCCCTGCGCGCCGAACTGCCGGGCGCACGCCTCGGCCCGCGCGTGGTCCAGGTCGCACACGGCGAC
>DATLHN010000572.1:0-2645 GCA_035539875.1 Armatimonadaceae bacterium | reverse complement strand
GTAGAGATCGCCGCCGTCGGCGGGAGTGGAGAGGAGAAGCACGGAACTCTCCCCCTTCGCGTCCGCCGTGAATCCGACCACCGTGTGGGTGCCCTCGGTAAGCCGCGCCGGGGGAGACGGCTCTGCGCCCTGGGCGGCGAGCCGGTACACGTCCACCGCCCCGCGGTCAGAAGCCAGCGCGAGCACGGCGTCGCTGCCGGGACGCCAGAAGGGCCCCGCGAGTCCGCCGCCCGCGACGTCGCCGATGGCGACGCTGCCGAAGGTGACGTCCCACCCGGGGCTCAGATCGCGGGCTTCGCCGGTGCCGTCGGCGGGGACGACCCACACGTGATAGTTGCGCACGCCCCAGGTCTCGCCGGGCGCGTCGTGGCCGAAGTAGGCGATGAGCGAGCCGTCGGGCGACCACGCCGGGCTGTCTTTCGGACCGAGCGGCGCGTTCAGGCGGAGCGGTTCGGCGGCGTCGCTGCCGCCGCCTTGGGCGGGGAGGACGTAGAGCGAGTGCGTGTTCGGCGCGCGGTCGGGGTCGGGCGCGTCGCTGCGGACTACCGCGAGTCGCGTGCCGTCCGGCGACCAGCAGAACGGGCCGTCGTCCCGGTCGCCCGTGGTCAGCGGCTTGACTTCGCGCGTCGCGAGGTCGAGCGTGTGGAGGTGCCAGCGCTCGCGGGGCAGGAAGCCGGTGCCCTCCTCGCGGAAGTGCAGGCGCGTTATCTCGCGGGGCGGGGTGGACCGCTCTTTCTTCTTGCGCTCCTCGGCGGCCTCCTCGCGCCACTCTTCGTCCACCGGGCGGTAGCGGAACGCGATACGCGAGCCGTCCGGCGACCAGTGGAAGTCGGCTATCGCCCCCTGCGGCAGGTCGGTCAGCCGCTCGGCCTCCCCGCCGCCGTCCAGGGGCAGGAGGAACAACTGCGGCTTCTTGCCCTCGCGTCCGCTGACGAACGCCAGCGACTTCCCGTCGGGCGACCAGCGCGGCGACGACTCGCCGCCGCCGGGCCCGCTGCTCCGGGTGACCTGGCGCATCTCGCCGCTAACGGCGTCCACCAGGTGCAGGTGCGTCTCGTTGCGGTTCTTCTCCACGTCCATCGTCCGGAGGACGACGGCGATGCGGGAGCCGTCCGGGCTGAGCTGCGGGTCGGAGAGGGTCCGGATGCGCGCGAGGTCGTCGATGGTGAGGGGGCGCTTTTCGGTGTTCACGGGGAGAGTTTCGACGGACGGACCGCGCTGCCCTGCTGCCCTATCCCCGCGCCGCCTTCACGATGCGGTGGGTGCCGCCCTCGAAGTCCTGCGATATCTCCCAGAAGAATACGCCGCCTGCCTTCTCTTCGCGCGCCCACCGGCCCTTCGCCTTCGCGGACGCTTCGTCCTCGTACGAGATCAGCTCCGAGCCGTCGGGGGCGGCGAGGTAGGGCACACCCGCCTCGCGATCCCGTTCCTGCTTCCACCCGGCGGCGCGAAGGGCTTCGACGTCGCGGAGGCCGACGTAGGGATGGGCGGGCTTCTTCTGCTTGTCCTGCGCGTCGCCCCAGCGTCTTAGGGCGAAACCCCGCCCGTAGCAGGGGATGCCCAGAAGCACCTTCTCGCGGGGACAGTTCTTCTGCTTCGTCCAGTACGAGAGTGCGTCGGCGAGGTAGGAAAGGGGGGCGTTGTGGCCCGCGCGCGCGCTCCAGGGGCCGTGCAGGTCGTACGTCATGACGTTGAGCAGGTCTACGTGCGGCAGGAGCGCGGCGGAATCGAACCAGCGCCCGTACCAGTCGCCCGCGGGAACGGCCATCCCGATCAGTGCGTCCTTTCCGAGGCGCGCGCGCAGATCGCGGACGAAGCCGGAGAGCAGGTCACGCTCTGCGGCGGACTCCGGGAACTCCCAGTCCACGTCCACGCCCGCGTACCCGCAGCGAGCGACCTGCCCGGCGAGTCCGTCGAGCAGGCGCGCACGCTTCGCCGGGTCGGAGGCGACGGCGGCGAGGCGCTTGCCCGTGTCCGCCCCGCCGAGCGAGAGCAAGACGCGGACGCCGCCCGCCTGGCGGCCGTTGGCGCACAGCGCCGCGCCCGCCTTCTCCGTCGTGGCGGGGATACTCCCGTCCTCGACGGGCACGGCGAAGGCGTGGCACAGGTGGGTGAACAGGCGATAGTCGACGCGCTCGGGCGGCAGGACGTTATCCGACACCCACTGCGGGTAGTAGCCGAGGACGTGCGGCATGGCCGTGACTCCCGGTTCAGACGGTCAGGACGAGCGTCGAGACGCTCATGGCGGGCAGTGGACAGCGGAGACGGCCCCCGGCGACCGATGGAAGGGCCGCCGCGCGTTTCGGCACGGGCGACGCCCCGGCGAGTTGGTACGCGGCGGTACACCGGGGGGCGCGGCTCGACGCGACGCCGATCTCTGCGGTGAGCGGCGCGTCCGTCTTGTTGATCGCGACCAGGACCATTCGCTTCGGGTCCGACCGGTCGATGCTGGCGTGGACCGAGCATTTCGCCGGATCGGTCGTCTGCGCGTACACGGACGTGTCGCCGAAGCGCCCCCCCTTGCCGTCGAAGTCCCGGTACATCGCCAGGCCGCCGTACGCGAAGCGCTCGTCCCCGGACAGGTGCCACAGCGTCGCGGCGAAGACGCCCTCGCGCCCGAAGACGCCGAGGACGTCGGCCTGGGC
>DATLHN010000571.1:0-14268 GCA_035539875.1 Armatimonadaceae bacterium | reverse complement strand
CCGTCAGGTGCTGCCAGCGCGGGGCTTCCACCGCCGCCTGCGGATCCATGCCGAGGTCCACGAGGTTGACGAGGAGCTGCAGGTTGGTCTGGACCTGAACGTGCCCGCCCGGCGTCCCGCCGACCAGCACGAGGGCGTTGTCGACTCCGCGGGTCGCCAGCCAGGCGTTCAATGTGTGCGCGGGCCGCTTGCCCGGCGCGAGCACGTTCGGCGAGGCCGGGTCGCGTGAGAAGCCGGTCATGCGGTTGTTGAGCAGGATTCCCGTCCCTTCCACGACTTCGCCGCTGCCGAACGCGTGGTAGATGCTCTGGATGAAGGAGACCGCGTTCCCCCGCCGGTCGGCGACGAGGAAGTAGGTCGTGTCCGAGCCCGCGCCGCCCGGGTCGCCCGCGGACGGCGCGTTCGCCGCCTTTTCCCCGTCGATCTGCCGGCGGCGGCGCTCTGCGTACGCTTCGGAGAGCAGGTTTTCGAGCGGAACCGGTACCACCTCCGGGTCGGCGAGGTAGGCGTTGCGGTCGGCGAACGAGAGTTTCTTCGCCTCGATCAGTACGTGCTCGCGCTCGTCGGCGCTCAAGGACGCCAGGTCGAAGCCGTTCGCCAGCAGCAGTTCCTGCATCAGGATGATGCCCTGCGAGGGCGGAGGCTGTCCGTGCACGATCAGGTCCCGGTACGCGACCGCGAGCGGCGCCTCGATCCGGGTCCGGTGCGCCGCCAGGTCGGCGACCGTGAAATGCCCGTGGGCGTGGCGGGCGGCGTGCGCGGCCATCCGCTCGGCCACCGGTCCGGAGTAAAAGGCGTCGCGGCCGTTCACCGCGATCTGCTTCAGCGTCCAGGCAAGGTCCGGCTGGCGAACGGGCTGTCCTATCCGCAGGTCGGCGCTCAGGCCGAGACCGGAGGCGAGACCGGGGCGCTCGCCCAGGAGTTCGACGTTCTGCCGAACGGCGCGCACGAGGCGTGGCCCGGCCGGGTATCCCGCTTCCGCGTAGCCGATGGCCGGGGCCAGAAGTTCACTCATGGAGAGCGTGCCGAAGCGCTCGTGCAGGGCGAACCACGTATCGACCAGCCCGGGCACCGTCGCCGCGCGCATCCCGCGGGTCGGGATGCCTTCGGCTCCGAAACTCTCCGGGGTCGCCGACGCCGGAGCCGCCCCTGACCCGTTGAAAGCCAGAGTCTGCCCGCGTCCGGCGTCGTAGACGACGAGGAAGGCGTCCCCGCCGAGTTGACTGTTGAACGGCTCGACGACGGTGAGGACGGCGGAGGCGGAGATTGCGGCGTCGGCGAACGATCCGCCGCGCGCGAGCGCCGCGAGGCCCACCGAGACCGCCAGCGGCTGCGACGCGGCAACCGCTCCGCCGCGGGCCAGCACCAGTCCGCGCGTCCGTTCGCCCGGGTTCATCTGTGCGTCCGCCCACGGGGCCGGATTTCTTCTCATTTCGTCACCTCGGAGACGTCGATAACGTAGACCTGGCGCGCGCCGCCGTCGTGGATGGAATCGATGCAGACCGCCGTTCCGTCGCGGTTCCACCGGGGGTGCAGGTCGCAGCGAATCTCCCCATCCGGCGGCGTAGGTCCGTGGAATCGTCCGATGTCGACGCGTCGGCCGGACCGGGGGTCGAAAAGCAGCAGCGTGCGGAAGCCCTCGCGGTCGGGGTAGGTGTCCGTCAGAATCCATCGGCGGTCCGGCGAGTAGGAGCAGTGACCGTCCACCGTCAGCGTCCCCTCTCCGATGACGGCAGGCATGGCCTCTGAGCGGTCTGCGAACAGGAAGTAGCGGTCGCCGACTTCCTGCCGACGCGCCCAGGCGAGCAGGTGACTTCCGTCGCGCCAGTCGTAGTGCGAGACCATCTCGTGATCGCTGAGGACGAACGGGTCCTCGCCCCCCGGTCCGAAGGTCAGCAGGCGCGTGCGCCACCGGCCGCCGGGCGGCCCCCAGCGGTGGAGGACCGCGAACCGGGAGCCGTCCGGAGCCCACTGGGCGTGGTTGAACCGGTGCCGGTCCTTCGGTCCGTCTTCGACCGCGCCGCCCGGCCCGGCGAGCGCGCGGGCGTCGCGCAGGGAGAACAGGAGACGGTACGCGCCGGTGGCGAGGTCGAGGTGCCAGACGCCGTCGTCGGCGGGACACGGGTCGTCCGCGCCCGCGTCGGGCACGCCCGCGTAGCCGTAGCCGGGGCGCAGGTCGAAGAGGCGGGAGAAGTTCAGCGAGACGGCGTCGCGCCCGTTCGGACTGAGGCCGTAGACGGGAAGCGGGAGCGTCCGAGAAGCGCGTGTCCGGACGTTCAGGACTCGCGCGACGAAGCGCCCGCCGTCACGGTCGTTGAAAACTATCTCGTCGTCGGAGCCCGGAACCCACTGGAGCATGCAGCCCTGCTGCCAGTTCCAGGCGCGTGTCTCGCCGACGGGCACGAAGCGGCACCCGTCGGCGAGGTCCGCGTACCCGACGGCGGCGACGTCGTCGGGTACGGGACGCCGGTCCATGAAGGTCGATTCGAGGCACAGCAGGCGCGTGCCGCTCGTATCCCACGGCGTTTTGTCGTAGTAACCGAAGAAGTGGAAGCGCGGCCCGCCCGTATCGGGCCGCGCTTCCGGTGATCGCGGACGGTCCATCATCCGTTGGCGAGGGTCTGGATCTTCTCGACGAACCGGCGCGTACGCGCGACGGCCTCCTCCTGGGAGTTGCCCTCCGCGTACACGTGGAAGATCGGGTCGGACGCGTCCGGAAGGATCAGCACCCACTCCCGCTCCGAGTCGGAGAGCTTGATGCCGTCGATCAGGTCGGTTCGCTTCGCGAGCGAACCCGACTCCTCCGTCAGGCGGCGCATGACCGTCCCCTTCGCGTCCCAGGGACAGCGCACGGACGCCGTCGAGAGGTGCAGCGGCGGCAGCTCCGCCGCGAACTCCGAGAGCGGACGCTGGAGCCAGGACAGCATCTCCAGAATCTTGACGAAGGCGAACATGCCGTCAAAGCCCGCCTGGAAGTCAGGGAAGATGAAGCCCCCGTCCAGGTCTCCGCCCATCGACACCTTCTCCGCCGCCAGCGACGACTGCGTCATCAGGAAGCGCGGGTCGGTCTTCGTGCGCGCGACGGTGCCGTTGGTGCGCCGCATGACCTGCTCGATCACGGAGGGCGCGGTCACAGGCACGGCCACCTTTGCGCCGGGGCGCGTCTGCGCCACCATCGAGGTGATCGTCGCCAGCAGGCGCGCGCCGGTCAGCGCCTCGCCCGTCTCGTCCACGAGGGCGATCCGCTCGCCGTCCGAGTGGATCAGGACGCCCAGGTCCGCCGTGAGGGCGAGGACCATGTTCGACAGGTTGAAGATCAGAGCCTCGCGCTCGATCGGGGTCTTCGGGGCGCGGTTCCAGTCGGAGTAGGCGTTCAGCGCGATGACATCGCAGCCGAGCCTGCCGAGCAGTTCCGGCAGTACGGTGGCGATGCGCCCGTAGCCGTAATCGACCACCACCCGGAACCGGCGTCGCTCAATGTCCTTCTCACGGATCTGGGCGAAGAATGGCTGCGCGTACTGAGCGATGGCCAGGGGGGCCAGGTCGATGGAACCGACCTCTTCGAGGTCGGCGCGCCCGTAGTCCTCGCGGAAGTAAATCGTCTCGATCTTGCGCTCGGCGCTCTTGTTCAGGTAGATGCCCTGCCGGTCGAAGAACTCGATAACGGCGCTCAGCGGATGGTCCGGGTCGATGCGGACGTTGATGCCGCCCTGGGCGTTGTTCGCGCGGACCGCGAACCGGGCGAGCGGGAGCGGCGGCGCCTGGACGTCGATGATGTTACACCCGACCGAGACGAGGCCGGAGAGCATGGCGCGCTTCAGCATGCGCGACGCGGGGTGCGCGTCGCGGGCCATGACGACGGTCGCGCCCTTTTTGAGATACGCGCCGTAGGCCGCGCCGAGTTTGGAGACGAACTCGGGCGTCAGGTCGATGTTGGCGACCCCGGTGACGCCGAGGCCGCGGAACAGCGAGGCGTGCGCCGACGTCCCCCACACCAGACTCTCGGTCACCTGAGCGCCGGACTCGATCACCTTGTCGGGCCAGAGCTTCACCATGGTGCGGATCGTCGCCCCGGCGTCGATGTGGCACCGGTCGCCGATGACCGCGCCCTCCTGCACGTCCACGTCCTCCTTGATGACGCCGTGGTGGCAGATGGTACACGCCTTCAGGGAAGCCTTCTTGCCGACGTAGACCGAGTTCCAGAGCACGGACCGCTCGACCCGCGCCTCCTCCTCGACGATGCAGTTGTCGCCGACGACCGTGTCGGGGCCGACGACAGCACCGGCCTTGATGCGGCAGTTCGCCCCGATGAACGCGGGACTGACGATCTTCGCGCCCGGGTCGATGTGGGTACCTTCGCCGACGTAGACGCCCTCGGCCCGCTTCTCTCCTTCGATCGGAAGAGTTGTTTCGCCGTGGAGCATCTCGTACTGCGACTCGCGGTACTGCTCCAGGGAGCCGACGTCGGTCCAGTACTCCTCCATGACGTAGCCGAAGAGGGGGCGGCCCTCGGCGAGGAGCCTCGGGAAGATGTCCTGGGACCAGTCGTAGCTCTTCTCCTGCTCCATGAGGGCGAACACGGACGGCTCCAGGATGTACATGCCGGTGTTGACCGTGTCGGAGAAGACCTCGCCCCACGACGGCTTTTCCAGGAAGCGGATGATGCGCCCGTCGTCGCCGATCATGACGACGCCGAACTCCAGGGGGTTCGGCACGCGCTTCAGGACCAGCGTCGCCTCGGCCTTGTTGGCCTTGTGGAAGGCGACCGCCTTCTCCACGTCAATGTCCGTCAGCGCGTCGCCGGACACGATGATGAATGCCTCGTCCTTGAGAAGGTGCTCCGCCTTCTTGACCGACCCCGCCGTGCCGAGCGGGGAGTCTTCGATGGAGTAGTGGAGGTTTACCCCGAATTCCGAGCCGTCTCCGAAGCCGTTCTGAATCTCCTCGGCCAGGTAATAGAGCGTGACGACAATGTCTTCTATCCCGGCGCGCTTGAGATGCTCGATAATGTGCTGCGCGATCGGCTTATTCAGTACGGGCACAAGCGGTTTAGGTCGATTGAGCGTCAGGGGACGCAGTCGTGTCCCCTCTCCGCCTGCCATGACGACGGCTTTCATAGTGAGTCCGTGTTCCTTCTCTGGACGCAAAGGACGAATTTGAGGTAGCGAAGTGCTTGGTCGTGGCCGCACACCCGCTACCTCATTCGTCGCTCCGCGCCGGTATCCCTTCGCCCGGGAGGGTTTACTCGCCGGTTACCTTGAGGTCGTTTTGCACCTTCGGCCCCTCCCCGAGCGTCTGGCGCGCGATCGTCTCCGCGAGTTCCTTCTGGGCGGCGGTCTTGACCTCGCCGCGCAGCTTCACGCCGTCCGTGTCCGCGTCCACGCGGATGCTCCCGGGAAGCTGCTTGTTCGCCCGGATGGCCGCCGTCACGCGCCCGCCGAGGTCGAGTTTCTTCAGGGCGGGCTTCGCCTCCCGCTGCACCGTCTCGACGTTTCGCTGCGCGTCCGTCGTCGCGCTCTCGATCGTCCGCTGCGAGCACCCCCCCGCCGCAAAACCCGCCAGGAGCGCTGCCAGCCCTACCGCGACCCGAATCGTGTTGCCCCGTTCCATGTGGATGCCTCCGACGTGCATATTCCCGCCGGGGCCGGTCCGTCACACCACGACTGCCGGCGGGACGCGCGCTCGGTCTACGCCGCGCGGCGCGGGGGCGTCGCCGCGTCTCAGTCGGCGCGCTTCCAGTCGGCCCGGGGCGGCGAAAAGACGTCCAGCAGGACGGCGTCCGTGAGGGAGCGGGCCGAGTGCGGGACGTTCGAGGGCAGAAACAGCACCTCGCCCGCGCTCACGGCCACCTTCTCGCCCGCCACCGTGAACTCCATCCGTCCGGAAAGCAGGACCGTGAACTGCTCGTTCTCGTGCCAGTGCTCCGCCATCTCGCTCCCGGCGTCGAAGGCGACGCGGGCGACGGTCATCTGCTCCCCCGAAACGAACTGGCGCAGGACCCGCCCGGAAAGGGCCGGCATCGGCTCCTGCTCGATACCGTCCCACGCATACTTCCTGTACTCGCTCATAGACAAGCCTCCCGCCCTCAAGGGTAGCAAAGGGCCGCAGACGTGTCAATCGCCGTGCTGCCCCGGCGCGAGCCGTTGACAGGGCGGCATCCCCGACTCTACAATCATCGCGAAGGGACCCGAGAAATGGAAACTCAGCAGCGAAGACGCTACCGCGCTCTCACCGACGAGCAGGCGGACCAGTTCCTGAACCACGGCTACGTGAAGATCGAGGGGGCGATCCCGCCGGAGGTCGTCCGCGAGTGGACCGCCACCGTCTGGACCCGCCTCGGCTACGACCCCGACGACCGCTCGACGTGGGAACAGCACCGCATCCACATGCCGACGCACCAGCGAAAGCCCGTCGCCGAGTTCGCCCCGAAGGCGTGGGACGCCATCTGCGACCTCTGCGGGGAGGGGCGCGTCCTCGAGCCCTGCACGTGGGGCGACGGCTTCATCGTCAACTTGGGAGCCGACGACCACGCCGACACGTGGGAGCCGCCGTCACCGACCTCGGGCGGGTGGCACAAGGACGGCGACTGGTTCCGGCACTTCCTCGACTCCCCGGAACAGGGGCTGCTGACCATCGTTTTGTGGTCCGACGTCCTGCCGCGCGGGGGCGCGACCTTCGTCGCGGGCGACAGCGTGCCGGTCGTTGCCCGCTTCCTCGCGGAGCACCCGGAAGGGGTGTACCCGGGGGGCTTCGACTTTGCGTCGATGATCGGGCAGTGCAAGGAATTCGCCGAGGCGACCGGGAAAGCGGGAGACGTCTACCTGACCCATCCCTACCTGCTCCACGCCTCCTCCCGCAACGCCTTGAGGCTCCCGCGTCTCATCACGAACCCGGCGGTAAGCCTGAAGGAGCCGCTGCGCTTCGACCGGGAGGACCCGGCCGAGTTGTCACTCGTGGAGCGGGCGGTCCTGCGCGGCATCGGCGTCGAGCGGCTCCCGTTCTCGCCGACCGCGCCGCGCGAGCGGGTCATCCCGGAGCGGGAGCGGCGACAGCAGAAGATGCTCGCCGAGGAGAAGGAGCGCCTGGGCGCGGCGACGCCGTCGCGCTGAGCGGCTTTTCGACCGGGGTCAGGAGCAGCGGGCGGAACGTTCCGATCTCTTTCCGCCCGAAGGCGATCATCTGGCCCCGGTCGTTGAGCGCCGTAACCGCGTCGATCTGCCACTCCGAAGACCGGAGGACGGCCGCCCGGAGGTCGTAGAGCTTTCCCTTGCGGTACAGATACGGGATCGAGCGCCCTTCGCCGACATAGCTCGAAAACCCGGCTACGTCGCCACTTCCGTTGATGCGCGCCCCGGACTGCGGGCCGCGCATCACGGCGAGGCGCGAACGCCGCGCGCCGTCCCAGAGGTAGTACAACGTCATCCGCCGCCCGGAGAACCCCCCGGTCCCGACCTCGACGGCGACGACGGCCTGCTGGCGGTCGTTGACGGTCTCGACGACGCTGCGGTCGGGCACGGAACCGGCGTCCGAGGTCAACTCATGCAGCTCCCGGGCGACTCCCCGGGACGCGGCTACCGGCGTTCCGTCGTTCAGCCAGACGGTCGCGGAGCCGTCGTCCGCGCCGGTGGCTCCGGCGACGTGTCCCGAAGGGCTGACGTCTAGCGCGAAGCCTCTGCCGAGCCTCTCGACCTTCTTCCCGGGCGTCCAGCGCAGCAGCGAGTCCCCCACCCTTACCACGACCCGTCCCGAACCGTCGATCCTCGGGCCGAACTCTTGAACGGGCGCGGCACGCTGCCGCCCGGTCGAGTCGGTAAAGGTCGGCTCGCCGAGGGTGCCCAGGTCTGTCACCTCGCCGCCCGCGACCCGTGCCACGTGGACGAGCGGGGGCGCGCCCCGGCGGTAGCGGACGAGCGTTCCCGTGGCTTGCCCGCGGTCGTTGATGTCCGTGAGACTGAGCCTCCCGAAGTCGCCGATCGGCTCGATCCGATCGAACCGGCCGTTACGGTAGATGACCGCGTGCCGACGCAGTCGCTCGCCGTCTCTCCCCGGTTCGACGATCGCCCCGACTATCTCGCCCCGGTTGTTCAGGGCCCGCGGCTCGAAGCCCTGCCCGGTAGCCAGACCGTCCGCGAGCGGTTTCACCTCGTACCCGGGAAGGGCCGCGCCGTCCGCGACCTCGAAGAGCGGGCGGCGGTCCCTCACGGGCTGCCCGCCCGCGCCCGGCATCACCATGCCGGACATCGGGACGCCCCCCGGGACCGCGGCCATGGGAGCCGTCTGTACCCCTGGACCCGGAACCGCGGGCACACCCTGGGGGGCGAGGGGGATTCCCTTCCCTGCGTCGGCTGAGCCGCCCCGGACCATCAGGACGACTCCCGTCGCGCAGAACGCGCCGCACAGGGATGCGGCAGTCAGGCTCCGGCGGCTTCTTCGCGCGTTCGTCATTGGGGAAATCTCCGTCTACTACTATACAACTTAACTCGCCTCCCACGGAAGTTTGACATTACTCCGCCGGAGTGGGTAATACATCGTCGCGCCCCTGCCGCCCGAGGTTGGGCAGGTAATGCGGCGGATTCGCGCACGGAGGAACGCAATGCAGTACACACGCCTGGGCCGGACCGGCCTCCAGGTTTCTCGCCTGTGCCTGGGCACGATGAACTTCGGCCCGGAGACCGGCGAAGAGGACTCGTTCCGGATTATGGACCGCGCCCTGGAGCACGGAATTAACTTCTGGGACACCGCGGACGTCTACGGCTGGAAGCTCGGCGAGCGGATCACTGAGAGCATAATGGGACGCTTCTTCGCGCAAGGCGGCGGGCGGCGCGAGAAGGTCGTCCTCGCGACCAAGGCTTACAACAAGGTCGAAGATTGGCCGAACGGCGAGCGCCTCTCCAAACTGCGCATCAAGAAGGGCTGCGAGGAGAGCATGAAAGCGCTCCAGACCGACTACATCGACCTGTTCCAGATGCACCACATCGACCGCGACTGTCCGTGGGACGAGTGCTGGGAGGCGATGGAGCAACTGGTCCGCGAGGGGAAGGTCCTCTACGTCGGTTCCTCGAACTTCGCGGGCTGGCATATCGCGGAAGCGAACGAGGCCGCCCGGCGGCGCGGCACCCTCGGGCTCGTATCGGAACAGAGCAAGTACCACCTCCTTTGCCGCTACCCGGAACTGGAGGTGCTCCCGGCGTGCGAGAAGTACGGCCTCGGGGTGATCCCCTGGTCGCCGCTCGCCTCCGGCGTGCTCGGCGGCGCGCTCCAGAAGGCGTCCGAGGGGCGGCGCGCGCAGGAAGGGGTGCAGAAGGAGATCGACAAGCACCGGCCCGCGCTGGAAAAGTGGGAAGCGCTCTGCGGAGAACTCGGCGAGCACCCGGCGAACGTAGCGCTCGCCTGGCTGCTCTCGAACAAGGGGGTGACCGCGCCGATCATCGGGCCGCGCACGGTCGAACAACTCGACGACACGCTGCGCACGCTCGAGATCACGCTGGACGCGGACATCCTGAGGAAGATCGACGCGATCTTCCCGCCCGTCGGGCTTTACCCGGACCAGGGCAGCAAGCCCGCGCCCGAAGCCTACGCCTGGTAGGCGCGGAGGGACGGGATGCGGCGGGGCGAAGTCGCCCCGCCGCGCCCAAGGTTGTTTGACAACCGTTTGCCGCGTTCGCTATAATCGGGCATGGCCTCGCCCGAAACCGTCACCGTCTCCCCCGCCGCCGCCCGCCGATTCCTCGTCCGCGCCCTCGGCCTCAATGGGTTTCAGTCGCTGCCCGACGTCGGGACGGCGCTGAGCCGGCTCGAGTTCGTCCAAATGGACTCGATCAACGTCTGCGGGCGCATCCACGACCTCGTCCTCTGGACGCGCGTCGCGGACTACTCGGAGCAGGTTCTGGCGCAGTACCTGTACGACGCGTCCCCGCGTGGGGCGTTCGAGTACTACTTCCCGAACCTGAGCATACTCCCGCTGGGGGAGTACCCCTACTTTGCCGCGGGGATGCGCCGGCGCGCGGCGGCCGAGGGCCGATGGGGGGCGCTTACCGAGGCCGAGCGGCCGGTGGCGGAAAAGATCCTCGCGCTTACCGACGCGGGCGGTCCGCTGCGCACCCGAACGGCGGGCGACGAGGACGGCCACACCGTTAGCGGTTGGGGGACGCGGACGCGCCTGCTCTCGCACGTGGCGGACAAGCTCTTCCTCCACGGGACGCTGGGCATCGCCCGACGCAGCAACTTCGAGCGCTCGTTCGACCGCTCGGAACGACTGTATCCGGCGTCGGCGCTTGCCGCGAGCCTGCCCGACGCGGAGGAGGAGCGGCGGTTCCGCGCGCTCAAGCGGCTTCGGACGCGCCGCCTGTTCCGGGCGAAGCCGGACGAGGTCGCCGCTCTCGGGAAGGGCGCGCTGGTCACGGTCGAGATGGAGGGATACTCCGGGCGGCGGTGGCAGGCGCTCGCCGAGGACGCCGATGCCCTGCGGGACGCGGAGTCCGGCCCGGTCGCCGATGATGTGCTACTGCTCGCCCCGCTGGACCCCCTCGTCTACGACCGCGAGCGCACGCGCGCCCTTTTCGAGTTCGACTACCTGTGGGAGGTCTACACCCCGGAGGCGAAGCGGCGCTGGGGCTACTACGTCCTCCCGATACTCCGGGGCGACCGACTGGTCGGGCGCGTGGACCCGAAGATCGACCGGCGCACGAAGACGCTCACGCTGAACTCCCTCACGCTGGAGCCGGGGGTGGACGCGGACGCGCTCGCACCGGCGCTCGCGGCGCGCCTCCAGGCGTTCGGGCGGTTCCTCGGGGCGGAGCGGATCGACCTCACGCGGGTGGAGCCCGATGGTCTGCGCGTTGCCCTCGCTCGCCAGGGACTTTAGCGTCAGTCGACGTCGATGGCCCCGTAGGCGACCTTGGTGGTGCGCCCCCCGTCGACGCGCGCCAGCCCCAGCTCCTCCAGCAGGGACGACCAGCGCTCCGACTTGACCAGCACGCGATGCCGCGCTACCCGGGTCGCTTCCGCGATCGTCTCGGGCAGGAGCGGGCTGTGGTCGCCGAAGAAGCGGATCGGCGCGAACGGCTGCGACCCTTTCGGCGGCTCCTTGAAGAACGGGTCGAGGTAGACGAGGTCGTAGCGGCGGTCCGGGCACGAGCGCAGGTACTCCAGATGGTCTCCCAGGTGGACGACGCGGACGCGCCGCATGGCCTCGTTCAATTCCAGTCGGTCCGTCTCGACCGTCTTCAGCCCCTCGCGGACGACGACGCCGAGTTCCGGGACCGACTCCACCGCGTGAATCTCGCCCGTTTCTCCCACGGCGTACGCGCACAGGATCGCCTCGGCGGCGTAGCCTAGGGTGCAGTCCAGCACGGAGTCGCCCGGCCTCAGCCCGGCGGCGTCCAGTAGCGAGTCGCGCTGCCCGCGCAGTAGATTCCCGAGACGCAGGAACGCCATGTTCGGATGGTAAAAGAATTCGTGGCCGTCGCGGTCCACTAGCAGCAGGCTTCCCGTCCGGACGACGAGAGCGGTCCGCGCGTCGGGCCGCGCGGCGAATAGTTTCGGCAGACCGAGTTCGGCCCGCTCCACGAATGGCGCGCGAAGCTCGTCCGCCAGGCGCAGGGCGCTCTCGACAAGCGTGGGGCTTGTCTTGAGGGCGATCGTCACGAACAGGTCGGCGCGCTGCGGCGGGGGGGGCGACATGAACCACATTATACAGACGGCGGGGTGCGAGAGACGATGACGAATCAGGAACGGGGCGAGGCGCTGGCGTGGACGGTGGACCTGGCGGCGCGGGCGGCCGACCTTGCGCGGTCCATGGTGGCGCGGGGTATGACGGTAGACACGAAGGCGAACGGCACGCTGGTTACGGACGTCGACACGGCCGTGGAACGGCTCCTGCGCGACGCGATCCGCGCGCGCTACCCGGAGCACGCGATCCTCGGCGAGGAGTACGGCGTCGAGGGCGCGCTGGATGCGGCGCAGGTCCCGCTCTGGGCGATCGACCCGATCGACGGCACCACGAACCTGGCGAACGGACTGCCGCTCTGGGCGGTCAGTATCGCCCTGATCGAGGGCGACGAGCCGACCGTAGGCGTCATCCACGCCCCGCTCATCGGCGAAGTCTACGCGGCTGCGTCCGGCCTCGGCGCGACGTTCAACGGCCGCCCCCTGTCGTCGCTGTCCGATCCCGGATCGACCCACTGGGAGGACGCCTACGGCGTCTGCTCCAATAGCGTGCGCGCGTGCGACTTCTCCCGTCTCGAAGCGCGCATCCGCGTGCCCGGCTCCGCGGCGCTCGACCTGGCCTGGGTCGCCGCGGGCCGGTTGCGCGGCACCCAGAGCATCGGCACCTCGCTCTACGACGTCGCGGCGGGCCTCTGCCTTTGCAACGAGGTCGGCGCGCGCACGGTGTGGCACGCTTCCGGCCTGCCGTACTCCCCGCGCGCCCACGCGGGTACCGGGCCGCACGAGGAACTGCTCGTCACCGCGCCCCCGCGGACGCTCGCCTTCCTCCGCGAGCGCGTCGCCGCGCGATAGAATGGGGCATGGCAAGCAGCGAGAACGTGGTGACGGTGATCGGGGCGGGAATGGCGGGGAGCGAGGCGGCGTGGCAGGCGGCGAATCGCGGCGCGAAGGTGCGACTGATCGAGATGCGGCCGTTGAAGATGACCCCGGCCCACCAGTCCGACCGGGCCGCGGAGATCGTCTGCTCGAACTCGTTCAAGAGCAACCACCTCACTAACGCCTCGGGACTCCTGAAGGAGGAGATGCGCCGCCTCGGGTCGCTCATCGTCGGCTGCGCGGACGCCACGGCGGTCCCGGCGGGCGAGGCGCTGGCGGTGGACCGGGAGGCGTTCAGCGACCTCGTCACCGAACGGCTGGAGGCCCACCCCAACATCAAGATGGTACGCGACGAGGCGGCGGAGATCCCCGAGGGGATCGTCGTGATCGCGAGCGGTCCCCTGACCAGCGACGCCCTGGCCGCCAAGATCGGCGATCTGACGGGGCGCTACGACCTGTACTTCTACGACGCCGTCGCTCCCATCGTGGACGCTTCCACCATCGACTACTCGAAGGTCTTCAAGGCGTCGCGCCGCGGCAAGGGGCTGGAGGCGGACACCGGCGACGACGCGGCCTACATCAACTGCCCTTTCGAGAAGGAAGATTTTCTGGCGTTCCACGCCGAGCTGGTCAAGGCGGAAAAAGCCCCCCTGCACGACTTCGAGGACGTCAAATACTTCGAAGCGTGCCTCCCGATCGAGGAGCTGGCGGCGCGCGGCGCGAAGACCATGGCCTTCGGCCCGATGAAGCCGGTCGGCCTGACCGACCCGAACACGGGACGGCGTCCCTACGCCGTCGTGCAGCTGCGGCAGGAGAACCGGGCGGGCACTCTCTACAACCTCGTCGGCTTCCAGACGCGGCTGAAGTGGGGCGAGCAGAAGCGCATCCTGCGGATGATCCCGGGCCTTGAGAACGCGGAGTTCGTCCGCTTCGGGGTAATGCACCGGAACACCTACATCCACTCCCCCAGCCTGCTGATGCCCACGCTCCAGATGCGCGAGCACCCCCAGGTCCACTTCGCGGGCCAGATCGTCGGCGTCGAGGGCTATCTGGAGTCCGCGTCGATGGGACTGATCGCGGGCATCAACGCCGCGCGGCAGGCGGCGGGAGAAGCGCCCGTCGTCTTCCCCGAGGTGACCGTGCTCGGCGCGCTCACGCAGTACGTGAGCGCCTACGAGGGCAAGACGTTCGCGCCGATGAACTCGTGCTGGGGCCTGCTCCCGCCGCTGGAGGGCGACCGCATCCGGGACAAGAAGGAGCGCGGCGCGAAGATGGCGGAGCGGGCCCTCGCCGCGTTCGGCGAGTTCGTCGAGCGAGAGGGCCTGGCAGCCGCCGTAACCGGGCGCGCCACGGCCGCGTTATAAAGGCCGTGGAACGACCAATCCGCTCCCTGTTCGCACGCCGCGCCGTCGCCTCGGCGGGCGCGCTCCTGATCGCGGGCATCGGCCTGTGGACGGTGCGCCGCCCGCTTGTCGCGTGGGCGGCATCCGGCGGAAAGCCACCTCGAAGGCAGCGTACCGTCGCCGACGCCCTCGCCACCTTCGGCGAGAAGTCGCGCCGGGCCTACGCGCCGCTCTGCCGGGCGGCGGGCATTTCCTACCCTCCCCGCCGCCTTCAGCTTCTCGCCTTCAAGGAGGAGCGGCGGCTGGAGGTGTGGGGGGCGGACGCGAAGGGGAAGTTCAGGTTTCTGAAGGGGTACGACGTGCTGGCGGCGAGCGGCGACCC
>DATLHN010000570.1:0-1592 GCA_035539875.1 Armatimonadaceae bacterium | reverse complement strand
GTTCGGCTCGCCCTCGGGCGCTCTGTATCGCATCGAACCGGACGGGAGCGCGGCCCGCCCCCTGCTCGCGGAGAAGCCGCCGACGGCGACGACCTACTACGGCATGGCGACCGGCCCGGACGGCACGGTCTACAGCGCCTCGGGCTCGACCGTGATCGCCGTCGGGCCGGACCAGACGGTGCGCAGCTTCGAGGCCCCGTCCGACATCCAGATCCTCGCCCTGGCCCGCGACGAGCGCGGGCGGCTCTGGGCCGCCACCGGGAACGTCGGCGGCGTCTACGCGCTCGGGTCGGCGGCGGCGAACGGGAAGACCGGCGACGGCACCGGCGAAGGGGTCTTCACCTCGTCCGTGCTCGACGCCCGCGCGAACGCCGCCTGGGGCACCCTGCGCTTCTCCGCCGCGCTGGCCCCCGGCAGCCGCGTCGCGGTCCGCACCCGGTCGGGCAGCGTCGCCGAGCCGGACGCCACCTGGAGCGACTGGTCCCCGGCGATCACGACGCCCACCGGCGCGAAGGTCGCCAGCCCGCCGGGCCGCTACCTACAGTACCGGGTGACGCTGACGCCCGGCGACGGAGGCGCGGAGACGGGCAGTCCCGCCCTGCGCGTCGTCGAAGCCTTCTATCGGACGCCGAACCAGGCGCCGACCGTCGCCATCACCGCGCCCCGTGGGGGCGAGGTCTGGCGCGGTACGAAGACCCTGCGCTGGACCGGCACCGACCCGGACAGGGACGCGCTGAGCTACGAGGTCCAGGTCTCCGGCGACGGCGGAAAGACCTGGCAGCCGGTCGAAGGCGCGAAGCCGAAACCCGCCCCTTCCGAGGCGAAGAAGGCCCCCGCGCCGGGATCGCCGGAGGCGGACCGGGCCGACAACGAGAAGAAGATGATCGAGAGCCTGGAGGCGGAGCTTGCCCGGCACCCGGAGATGAGCGCGGAGATGAAGGTGCGCATCCTCGCGGACGCCCCGGCGAGCATCCGGGCGGTCCTCGAAGGGCCGTCCCCGACCGGCGCGGCGGGTCCGACGGGTACGACCCGGGAAACCAGCATCGCCCTCGACACCGCGCGGTACCCGGACGGCGTCTACCGGGTCCGCGTCGTCGCGACGGACCGGGCGGCGAACGCCGACGACCCGAAGACGGGTGAGAAGACGTCCGCCGAGTTCCGCATCGTCAACAAGCCGCCCACGCTCGTCCCGGGCAACGGCGGCCCGACCACGGCGTCCGACCGCACGGTGCGCGTCGAGGGGACCGCCCTGCACGCCCTGGTCGCCATCCGCGCGGTGCAGTGGCGCTTGGACGGCGGGGAATGGATGGCGGCGTCCGCGTCGGACGGCCTGTTCGACAGCGGCTCGGAGGCGTTCCGCGTCGTCACCGCCGCGCTCGCCCCCGGCACGCACAAGCTGGAGATACAGGCGATCGACGAGGCGGGCGGCAACGCGACGGAGACGGTCACCGTGACCGTCAAATGAATCCGGTCCGCCGCGTTTAGTCGTCCTGCTTCCCCGGTACATTCGAGACTAGCGACGGGGCGCGGCGGGAAGGGCGGCGGCATGTACGAGTCGGACGGACGTGGCGATCATCGGCGGGGTGAGGGGG
>DATLHN010000569.1:0-5888 GCA_035539875.1 Armatimonadaceae bacterium | reverse complement strand
CTACGCCTACGCCGACGGGGTCCGGTGCGACTTCGCCCATACGACGGTCGCGAACTGGAACCGGGACGTGGCCGCCGTGCTGGAGCGCTACGAAGCCGACTCGCCCTACCAGAAGGTCCTCGGCGGCGTCCTCGAAGGTCTCCCTCTCTACGGCGAGGAGGTGTGCCGCCAATTGAAGGAGGCGGCGCGAGCCTACCCGGACGGCCTGGCTAAGGCGATGGTTGAGGCGCACCTGCGCTTCTGGCCGCCGTCAGTGATGCGGTACATGATGGCCCAACGCGGCGACGACCTCTGGCTGCGTGAGTCGCTGCTGGCTGCGTTAAACGCCGTCATCGGCATGCTGCTCGGCGTCAACCGCGTCTACCACTGGGGCGAGATAAAGCGCCAGGACGCGTTTCTCGACCGGCTTGCCGTCGCACCGCCCGACCTCCGCGCCCGCGTCCGCCGCGTCCCCTGCCTGCCATCCGGGGACGCGATCAACGAAGTCGCCGCGCTCCTGGAGGAGACGCTGGGGTTGGTCGAGGCGCACCTGCCGGACGCGGACGTCGCGGCGGCCCGCGCCCGCCTCGGCCGGACCCTGGAGCCGTGGGAGGTTCCCGGGTTCGACGCGGATTCGTGAGCGCGATACAACAAGGGAGTGACAGCCGCCCGCACCGCCGGAATCTACATCCACATACCGTTCTGCGAGAAGAAGTGCGGCTACTGCGACTTCAACGCCTACTCGGGATACCGCGACGGCACGAAGGCGCGGTACGTGGACGCCCTTTGTCGCGAGATCGCGGCGCGCGCCGAGCCCGCGGCGCGCGTCCCGACCGTCTTTTTCGGCGGCGGCACTCCGACGCAGATTCCCGCCGAGGATTTGGTCCGCATTCTCGCCGCGGTCCGCGCGCACTACGCCGTGGACGCGGACGCGGAGATATCGACGGAGGCGAACCCCGCCGACGCCGACGCGGCGTACCTGCGGACGCTCCGCGAAGCCGGGTTTAACCGGCTTTCGTTCGGCGTGCAGACGTTCAACGACCGACTGCTGAAAACTATCGACCGCGTCCACTCTGCCCACGACGCGCGGGCGGCGGTCGCCACCGCCCGCGCCGCCGGGTTCGACAACCTCAGCATCGACCTGATGTTCGGCCTGCCGCGCCAGACGCTCGCAGACTGGGACCAGAGCCTGGAAGCCGCCTTTGCCCTTCGCCTCCCCCACCTCTCCATGTACGGGCTGATCGTGGAGGAGGGGACGCCGTTTTTCGCGCGGCGGGAGCGGGGAAAACTCCCGCTACCCTCCGAAAAGTCGGAAGCGTCGATGTTCGCGCGCGCCATCGAGCGCGCGCAGGAGGCGGGCTACCGGCGCTACGAGGTGAGCAACTACGCCCTGCCCGGCTACGAATCGCGGCACAACCAGATCTACTGGCGCAACGAGGAGTACTTCGGCTTCGGCGCGGGCGCGGTCTCGTACCTCGACGGCGTCCGCTTCTCCGCGGAGCGCCGCCCGTCCGGCTACATAGACGTGGTTTCGGCACGGGGCACGGCGACGGCGTGGGAGGAGCGGCTGACTCCCGACGAGACCATGGGCGAGACGATTATGGTCGGCCTGAGGCTCGCCGACGGCGTGGACCTCGACGCGTTCGCCCGCCGGTTCGGAGTCCGCGCAGAGGATCGGTTCGCCGCCGCCGTCGCGAAGAGCGTGGACGCCGGCCTGTTGGAGCGGACGCCGACCCATCTGCGCCTGACCGAGCGCGGCCTCTTCCTCGCCAGCGATGTCATGGCGGACTTCCTCCCGTAACCGCCGGGTGCGGCCGGGCGTTTACGGTGTAGAATCACACCGAGAGGGAGCCAACGACCGCCATGCAGCGCCGTCACATCACCGCCCTTACCGTCCTCCTCGCCCTTTTGCTCGCCCTCGCCGCCGTGCCGGTGTGCGCGTGCATCAACGACCGCGACACGCTCGCGATGGAGGGCAAGCGGTTCCCCGGACTCGCCGAGGTCATTACCGGGCGATTCGAGCGCAACCCGCCGCTCTACTACGAGATGCGCGTGGCGCGGGTGGCGAAGGAGCTAACGGCGAACCCCGCGAAGCTGGACCTCTACGACGACATCGCCGCCGCGCTGGACCGACTCGGCCGCGACGACGAGGCGATCGCCTGGATGGAGAAGAAGCGGGCACGGCTCGCCGGAACGCCGGAGCGGGGCGAGGACTGGTACCGCTACCACGCGAACGTCGGCACGTTCAAGGTCCACCGGTGGCTCCACGACGGCGCGGACCGCAAGCGGATCGGAGAGGTGAAGGCGGCGCGGGCGCACATCGCGAAGGCGATCCACCTGAAACCGGACGCCCACTTCGGGCGGGAGAAGTACCAGTTGCTCGCGATGGACTGGATCATCGAGCCGCGGCGTTCCGTCTCGCAATACGTGTCTTCTCCCAGGGGCGCTAAGGAGAAGATCACCCGCGGACCCGTTCCCATCAGTTACCTCCTTCTGGCGGACCTCAAGTTAGCCCGGCCGAGCGTCGGCCCCGGGACGCGCGAGGAGCAGATCACGGGACTTTCCGGTCTGGTCGTCCTGGGCGCGGCCTGGGAGAGCGTGGACATCTTCGCGTCCCTCGCCGACGTCCTTTCCCGCGGGCGCGACGAGTCCCTGGCCGCACTCGCACTGCTGAGGCTGGACGAGTTGACGGCAAACGGGCGCAAGTCTCTGCTCGCGGGCCACCCGGCGGTGAAGGACTGGCGGGAGACGTTATCCCTCGACCAGAACGACTACAGGGCACGCCGCGCCGTCAACGACGAGCTTACGGCGAAGTACCGGGCGCTGCGGAACGAGGCGGACGCGTGGCAGAAGGCACGGACCGAGTTCATGCTGGCGCGCCTGAGGGCCGGGATGCACCCGGACACGCACCCCGACTTCTGGCGGGGGTATGTGGAGACGCCGCCCGCCGACCTGGAGTACGCCTACGAGAAGCGCCTGACCCACCGGCTCTTAAAGAAGCTCGGCGGCGGAAGCCCGACGCTGGGAATCCTGGTCCTCGTCGTCATGACGCCCGTCGTGCTGCTGGTCGGCCTGATCTCCTTCTTCGCGTCGCGCTCGGTGAAGCGCCGCCTGCGCGCCCGGCGGGCGGCACGGCTCAGCGGAGGCGCTTCATCGTGACCTTGCCGGTGGCGGCGTCGCGGCCCGAGTAGTAGTCGCGGACGCGCAGGTTCGCGCCGGTCGCCGGGTCCGTGACCGTGAGGCGGATGAGGACGTAGGTGACGCCCTTCCCGGCGGCGCGCGCCTCGGGGGAGCCGCCCTCCTCGGTGGCGGGGGTCAGGGTAACGAGAAGCGTCTTCGGCTCGGCGACGGCCGCGGGCGGGTACGCCGTGCCACGCAGGGAATAGCCGCCCTCGCGCTGGAGGACCTTGCCCGAACCGTTCAGTACGTCCTTTTCGAGGGCGCGCAGTTCGTTCGGCTTGATGCTGCCGCGCGCCGCCCTGACGAATCCGTCGATGTCGATGGCCAGGACGACACTCTCGTAGACGCCCTTTTTCAGCAGGGGCGCGTCGGCGGAGCTGCCGGACAGGGAGCGGCGCGTGGGGGGCGGGCCGAGCAGCAGGTCCAGAAGGGTCTGCTGGGTCAGCAGGCTCGCGTCGGCGAGCGTCGAGCGGGGTATCCCCTGCCCGCCGCAGCCCGCCGCAAACGCGCCCGCGGTTATTAGTAATGCGCCCGCCGCCGCCGTCAACGCTTGCCGTCGTGTCATCGCGTCTCCTCTGGACTCCATTTTACCCGCCCGCCGCCAGCGCGGCGACCGTGACCGCCCGCGCCCCGGCGCGCTTCAGCGCGGACGCGCACGCGCTCGCCGTGCTGCCCGTGGTAAAGACGTCGTCGACCAGGAGGAGGTGACGGCCCGCGACAAAGCCCGGTTCCGGAACGGCGAAGGCGTCCGGGTCGAGGTTCTTCAGGCGCTGGTGGAAGGAGAGGCCGACCTGCGCGGGTGTCCGCCGGACGCGCGTCACGGCGCGCGGCTCCACGGCGAGCCCGAGCAGGGCCGCGACCGGCACAGCGAGCAGGCGGGCCTGGTTGTAGCCGCGCCGCCGCTCGCGGGACGGGTGCATCGGCACGAAGGCGACGCCGTCGATGTCGGCGCAGACCTCGGGCGGGAGCAGCCCGTCCGCGACCAGCCGGTTGGCGAGGAACGCGCCGAGCGGTTCCGCCAGCCCCTCGATCCCGTCGAACTTCAGGCGGTGGACGCCGTGGCGGAGCGGCCCGGCGTAGATCGCCGCGGCGCGGGCGCGGTCGAAGCCCCACGTCAGTCCGGCTTCCACGACGGCGGCGCAGTGCCGACAGGCAGCGCCACCTCCGGAATCGGCGACGTCCACCGGTCGGCCGCAGATCTCGCAGACCGGTTCGGGTATCGGCGTGAAGGACGCCGCGCAGGCGTCGCAGACCGCGGGCTCGCCTCCCGCCTCGCAGATCAGGCAGCGCGGCGGGTAGACGAGGTCGAGCAGTCCCCCCAGCGTCTGGGAGATCAGCGACCGGGCGGCCTGCAAGGTCGGGCGGGCCTTCCCTACTTCGTCCCGGCGTCGGCGGGGTTGACGGTGATCACCCCGCGGGCGGTGTACTTCTTGCCCGCAAGCTCGACCGCCGCTTCGAGCGGGTAGTCCCCGGGAGCGGTACTGGCCGGTATCAGCACTTTGAAGCGGTGCGGCGCGATGTGGCCGTCGGCGCGGAGTTCTACCGGGCGCGAAAGCTCGCCCTCCTGGAGCGTCCACCCCGCCGGCAGGAGCAGGATGACCGTGCCCTTCATGCGCTCGTTCATCCGGCTGCGCGCGGTCACTACTACTTCCCGCATCGGGTCCTGCGTCCCCGCGACCGCGGTGATGACCGGCCGACTGTCGATGTCCATCGTCAGGGAATACGGCTCCACCCGGTCGAACGAGGCGAGGGCCGCCGCCGCTCCGCCCTGCGGCCACTCGACCCCGCCGGTCAGCACGAGCGAGCCGATCGGGGTATCGGTCGAGACGCCGGACTTCAGCTCCCGCGTTATCTTCTCGCCCGGCCGGAGCGTCGTTCCGGTGAAGGACGCGGCGTCCACGACCGTTACGGCGTTCTGAGAGCCGCGCAGGAACAGGCGCGAGAACGCGACCGGTTCTGTCCCCCGGTTCTGCACCGACAGCACCGCGCTCAGCCCATTTCCGGCGGTCAGGTCGCGCCTGCCAGGGATCTTCAGCGAGACGTTCAGGTCCCGGTCGTTCGCCTCGACCGTATCGGCGAGGGTGAGTCGGAGCATCGGCTTCGTGGAGAGGACGGTCGTCCCCTCGGTCGGCGCGGGCAGCAGTCCCGGCTCCACGCGAAGGCCGAAGGTGACGTCGGGCTTGCGCGGCAGCCCCAGCAGTTCGGAGCGGGGCACGGCCAGCATGGCGACGAAGGTGCCGCGCGGGGTCCTCCCGGCGACCGCCTTCATGTCGGCGGCCGGAATCGGCGAGCGCGCCGCCTCCGGGCGGTCGCGGTTACCGCTGGCGTCGAACCGCTGGAGGAATATCTGCGGCGTGACCATAGCGGCGGCGGCATCGCCAGCCCCTTCCGGCATCGTGAGCTGGATGCTCAGGTTGTCCGCGCCGCGGATCCACCCGTCGCCCTTGCCGTCGATGTCGAAGCGAATCGGCTCCGGCGCGACCGACTCCCAGGCGAAGTACAGGTACTCCGAATCCCAGTCGAAGTAGGCGACGCGCGAGCCGGTCGTGTCGGCGGCGAGGTAGAGGATGTCCCAGCGCCCGTCGAGCGCCGCCGGTTCGAGCATCACCGTGCGCTTGATGCGCCGCTTCTCGTAGATGAGGCCCGAGGGCACGTCGGGGGTCGGCGTGCCGACCTGGACGCCGCCGCCCCCCGGGACCGGCGCGGTCGCCCGCCCCTCGGGCTGGAAC
>DATLHN010000568.1:0-15265 GCA_035539875.1 Armatimonadaceae bacterium | reverse complement strand
CGGACAACGCCGTGAAACTGTTCCCGGACGACGTGGACGCGAAAGCGCTGCGCGACGCCGCCGAGGAGAAACTCTGACCTCGGACGTTTCGGGTACACTTAGCGCATATGCAGTGGACCTGGCTTGATATCGTCGTCGTCGTACTAGGCGTCCTGCAGGTGGCCGCCGTGGCGGGCATCGTCGCGGCGCTGCTGCGAATCCGTCGCAGCGCCACCGTCCTTGCCCGGCGGGCGACCTCGGGAAAGGACCCGGGCATGCGCCTCGCGCTCAACGCGCGCGCGCGGGGTGTGCGGATGGGCGGCAAGGCGGCGACTATCGGTCTGGCGGTGGCGGGAACGTACCGGGCCGTCCGCCGGGAGCCGATACCGGGAATGCCGGTCACGTACAGTTCGATGCTGCGGGGGATGCGCGACGGTCTCGGTACCCTGGCCACGCTCAAGACTATCAAGAGCTTCGTGCTGCGCGAGAAGAAACTCGTGCCGCCGCCCGGGCCGCCGTCCGTGCGTCGCCGACAGCCCAAGCCGCCGATGTCCCGGCGCATCCGGGACAGCCTGGTCCCGCCGATCCTCCAGCCCGTCCTGAACCAGGTGCCCAACATCGCCTTCGCGGTCGGACTGGTCCGCACGGTGCTCGACACGTTGCGCAAGCAGCAGCAGCAGCAACAGCAGGAGGGTAACGCCGCCGGGGGTTAGCCCTCCGGCGGCGGCGGCGGGATCAGGGCGAACGCGCAAGCACCTCGTCCGCGCGCTTCACGAACTCGAAGCGCATCTCGGTGCGTACGTCTGGCGGTATCTCTTCGAGGTCCTTCTCGTTCTCGTACGGCAGGATGACCCGGAGGATGCCCGCACGGTGCGCCGCGAGTACCTTTTCCTTGATGCCGCCCACGGGCAGGACCTTGCCGCGGAGCGTGATCTCGCCGGTCATGGCGACGTCGCGGCGCACGGCGCGACCCGAAAGCGCGGAGGCGAGCGCGGTCGCCAGGGTGACTCCGGCGCTGGGTCCGTCCTTCGGCACCGCACCGGCCGGCACGTGGACGTGGACGTCGCGCCCCCGGAACGCCGACGCGGGGATTCCGAGCGACTCCGCGCGTGATTTGACGAACGACCAGGCTGCCTGCGCCGACTCCTTCATCACCTCGCCCAACTGGCCGGTGAGGGTCAGGCGACCCTCGCCGTCCGGGTTGATGGTCGGCGTCAGCAGCACCTCGACCGCGACCGTGTCGCCGCCCACCTCGGTGTAGACCAACCCGGTCGCGGTCCCTACCTCGTCCTGCTCCTCGACCGTGCCCCAGTCGTAGCGCGGCGCGCCCAGGTAGTCGGGCAGGCTCGCCTCGGTCACCACGAACGGACCGGATTCGCCGGCAGCCACCTTGCGCGCCACCTTTCGGCAGACCGTCGCCACCTGCCGCTCCAGGCTGCGCACGCCCGCCTCGCGGGTGTACTCGCGGACGATCCGGCGCAGGGCGGACGGCTCTATGGCGATCGTCTCGGCGGTCAGGCCGTGTTCGGCGATCTGCTTCGGGGCGAGATACTTGGTCCCGATCGCGATCTTCTCCGCCTCGATGTAGCCGCTGAACGGGATGATCTCCATGCGGTCCCGCAGGGCGGGCGGGATCGTGTCCAGGACGTTCGCCGTGGTGACGAACAGCACGTCGCGCAGATTGAACGGCACTTCGAGGTAGTGGTCCGAGAACTCCCCGTTCTGCTCCGGGTCAAGCGCCTCCAGCAGGGCCGAGGAGGGGTCGCCGCGGAAGTCCTGGCCGATCTTGTCGATCTCGTCGAGCATGAAGACCGGGTTGCGGAACCCGGACTGCTTGATGCCCTGGAGGATGCGCCCCGGCATCGCCCCGACGTAAGTGCGCCGGTGCCCACGGATCTCCGCCTCGTCGCGGACGCCGCCCAGCGAGACGCGGACGAACTTGCGGTCCAGGGCGCGGGCGATGGACTTACCCAGGCTCGTCTTCCCGACGCCCGGGGGGCCGGAGAAGCAGAGGATCGGGCTCTTGAGGTCGCTGCCCGCGAGCTTGCGGACGGCGAGGAACTCCAGGATGCGCTCCTTGACCTTGTCGAGGCCGTAGTGGTCGGCGTTGAGTATCTGTTCCGCGGCGTCGAGGTCGAGGCAGTCGTCGGTGACGCGCGCCCACGGCATGGAGACGAGCCAGTCGAGGTAGTTGCGGATGACTCCCGACTCTGGGGACGCGAACGGAGTCCGCTCGAAGCGGTCCAGCTCCTTCAGCGCCCGCTCCTTCGTCTCGGCAGGCATCTCGGCGGCGTCGATCTTCGCGCGCCACTCGTCGATCTCGCCGTCGCGGTCGTCGCGGTCGCCCAGTTCCTGGCGGATCGCCTTCATCTGCTCGCGGAGCAGGTACTCACGCTGCGATTCGCCCATCTCCTTTTCGACCCGCGAGCGGATGCTGTTCTGGACCTCCAGGATCTCGCGCTCTTTGAGGAGGGCGTCGCTGAGCTGCTCCAGTCGCTCCCGGACCGACATAGTCTCCAGGAACGCCTGCTTCTGGTCCAGGCGAAGGTTGAGGTAGGGGAGGATCGCGTCGGCGAGCCGATCCGGCTCCGCGATGTTCATGACACTGACCATCGCCTCGGGCGGAATGGACTTTCCGTCGTTCGCCAGCGTCTCGAAAAGGCCGGTCACCGTCCGCACGAGCGCTTCCAGTTCCACGTCGGTCCCGCCCGGCTCGCTCGGCGCTTCGATCGCCTGCACCAGGAAGTACGGTTCCGTCTGGAGGAAGCGGCCGACGCGGACGCGCTTGATCCCCTCCATCATCGCCCGCACGGCATTGTCGGGCATCCGCAGAAGCTGGAGGACCTCCACCAGAATGCCGGTCTCGTAGACGTCGTCCGGCCCCGGCTCCTCGTTTTCGATACTGCGCTGGGAGGCGAGTACGATGTGGCGCGGCTCGTTCTCCATGGCCGCTTCGAGCGCGCGCAGGGAGCGGTCCCGGCCGATGTAGAGCGGGAAGATCATCTGCGGGAAGTACACGCTGTCGCGGACGGGGACGAGCGGCAGTACGCGCGGCTCGGCCGCGGTGCCTTCGGCGGGTTCGGCGGCGGTCAGTTCTTCGCCGGCGGCGGACAGGTCGAGTTCGAGTGCTTCGGCGGCGCGCCGGGTGCGTGTCTTCGCGGTCGTACGGGCGGACGGCATGGGGCAGTGGACCTCGCGGCGGCGCGGCCGGCGGTGGTGGCGCCGCGCCGAACCATTCTACACGACGGGTCGCGACGTCGCCATCGGCCGGGTCACGCGCCGAGCAGGAGTCCTACCAGGGAGAAGACGAACGCAGCCGATACGGCGAAAAGGAGGAGGAAGAGGTAACCCGCGGACAGCATCGACGCCTTTAGCAGGGTTCTGGGCCAGGGCTGCCCGTAGAAGCGTCGCATCGCGAGCAGGTGGTACAGCGGGTAGACGACGAGGGTCGCCAGAACGCCCCACCCCGCCTCGGGGAGCAGGCTGTCGACGGTCAGCAGCAGGAACAGGAAGGAGTGCGTGTGGAGGGCGAACACCAGGTGCTCCGCGTACAGCCGGCCCGAGCGCAGGTACACCAGGCGCATGAGCAGGGCGTAAAACGGCAGAAGGCAGAACATCGTGATCGGCAGGGCGGTGGAGAGCAGGCTCTGAACCGCGCCGTACGGCTCCCGCTTGATCTTTATGAACCGCTCGGTCAGGAAAGCACGGACGGGCGAATCGCGCTGCTCAGCGGCTAACCCGTTCTGCCGGACCCGGTACTCCATCACGGTCTCCGGCAGGGTCTTCGGGTCGATCGCGACACCGGCTAATCGGACGGGCCGGTCGAAGGCGAGGAAACTCCCCGGAGGTCCCATCGCGGGCTGCCCGTTGACTTTGACCGTCAGGCCGCCGGGAGCGCCGGGGGGGCGCGGTGCCTTCCCGGCACGGCTCTTGGCGGTTTGCGCTTCGAACTGCTGTTGCGCGTACAGGAGCGTGTCGTCGAGCTGAAGGGTGCGGAACAGGACGAATGCGAAGAGCGCCGTCACAAAGATGTAGAGCTTGAACGGCGAGATGTAGCGCATGCGCTTGCCGCTGACGTACTCCAGGGTTAGCACGCCCGGCTTGAAGAGGAGCAGGCCGAGCGTCTTGAAAACCCGCACGTCGAGTTTGACGAACTCCTCGGTCGCCTCGCGCCAGAGCTCGCGGAACGAGACGGCCGAAGTCTCGTTCTCCTGGCCGCAGTTGCCGCAATACACGTACGTCTCCGGCACGTGCATGCCGCAGTTCAGGCAGTGCTCGGGTCGGGGCGCGGGAGCGCGCGCAGCGCGGCGCTTCCGGGATAGTTTCCACCGGGCGCGTGGCTGCGGCGCGGGGGGCGGGCTCGCGGGTTCGATCGTCATGGCGACGAATCCATTATACGGCCTCTGCCGCTCAATCGGACCGAACAGAGAGCGTGCGCGCCCGGCGACGCCGCGCGCCTTAGCTCGCCTTTCGCAGCTCCGCGATCGGAAGGAGTTCCGGGCTCTTGCGCTCGCGGACCGTCTCGCCGGTGATGATGCACCGCTGTACGTTGCGCTGGGAGGGGATCTCGTACATGCTGTCCAGCATCACCTCTTCGAGGATGGCGCGCAGGGCGCGCGCGCCGGTCCCGCGCCGCATCGCCTCCTCGGAGACGGCGACCAGGGCGTCCTCCGAAAACTCCAGCTCGACGCCGTCGTACTCGAAGAACTTCGTGAACTGGCGGACGAGCGCGTTCTTCGGCTCGGTCAGTATGCGCACCAGGTCCGCCTCGTCCAGCGCCGTGAGGGTGGAAAGGACGGGCAGGCGTCCCACGAACTCGGGGATCATGCCGTACTTGAGCAAGTCCTCGGGCATGACGTGGGCGAAAACGTCGCCCGTCCGCTCGCGGCGGCTCTGCACGTCGGCGCGGAAGCCGAGGGTGTTGCGGTTCAGTCGCCGCTCGATGATCTCGGCCAGGCCGTCGAACGCGCCGCCGCAGATGAACAGGACGTTCGTGGTGTCGACCTGGACGTAGTCCTGCTGGGGGTGCTTGCGCCCGCCGTGCGGCGGGACGTTGGCGACGGTCCCTTCCAGGATTTTCAGGAGCGCCTGCTGCACGCCCTCGCCGGACACGTCCCGCGTGATGCTGGGCGAGTCCGACTTTCGCGCGATCTTGTCGATCTCGTCGATGTAGACGATGCCGCGCTGGGCGTTCTTGACGACCGTCTGGATGTTCTCGCCGTTGTCCGCCGCCTGCAGGAGCTTGAGGAGGATGTTCTCCACGTCCTCGCCGACGTACCCCGCCTCGGTCAGGCTGGTGGCGTCCGCGATGGCGAAGGGGACGTTCAGGATGCGGGCGAGCGTCTGCGCGAGAAGGGTCTTCCCGCAGCCGGTCGGGCCGATCAGCAGGATGTTGGACTTCTGAAGCTCGACGTCGCTCGAAGGCGCGTTTATCCGCTTGAAGTGGTTGTAGACGGCGACGGCGAGACTGCGCTTGGCCGCCTCCTGGCCCACAACGTACTGGTTGAGGATGCGGTGGATCTCGCGCGGCTTGGGGACCTGGCCGATCTGCGCGAAGTTCTCCTCGGTCGAGTTCTCGCCGCGGATGATGTCGTTGCACAGTTCGACACAATCAAGGCAGACGCCCCCGTGGACGCCCAGAATCAGCTTCTTGACCTGTTCGCGGCTCTTGCCGCAGAGCACGCACCGACTGTCGTTGCGGTCGTAGCCGATTCGCGCCATGGCTGCCGTGCCTCGCAGAAAAGGGATGTGGTCCGCGCCGCCGTCGAGACGGCGGCGCGGACCCAATAAACATACGAGAAGAGTTCTACCGCTTCTCGCGATCCAGGACGCTGTCCACGAGGCCGTAGTTGACGGCCTCCTCGGCGGACATGAAGAAGTCGCGCTGTATATCCGACTTGATCCGGTCCAGGTCCTGTCCCGTGTGCTGTTGCAAGATGCGCGCCAGGAGGTCGTTGTACTTGAGAATCTCGCGGGCCTGGATGTCGATGTCGAGCGCCGTGCCCTGGAACCCGGCGCTTACCTGGTGCACCATCATGCGGGCGTGGGGGAGCGCGTAGCGCTTTCCCTTCGCGCCGCCCGCCAGGAGTACCGCCCCCATCGAGGCGGCCTGTCCGACGCAGATGGTGGCGATGTCCGGCTTGATCGCCTGCATCGTGTCGTAAATGGCCAGACCGGCGGTCACGGAGCCGCCCGGCGAGTTGACGTACATCTCGACGTCGCGGTCCGGGTCCTCCTTCTCCAGAAAGAGGAGCTCGGCCACCACGAGGTTGGCGATGTGATCGTCTATCGCCTCGCCAATAAAGATGATCCGGTCCTTGAGCAGGCGCGAGTAGATGTCGTACGCGCGCTCCCCGCGCGCCGACTGCTCAACGACCATCGGTATCAAGCCCATTGAGTATGCCGCTTTCTATCCTGCCGCCAAGACGCCCGAAACAGAAGAGGGGAGGGTTACTCCGCGTCCTCCTCCGCCGCCGGGGTCTCCGTCTCTGCCGCAGATGCCTTCTTGGAGCGGCGCTTGGAGGCCGCCTTCTCCACGGCCAGCGGCTCCGCCGGTTCCGCGGACGCCGGCTGCGGCTCACCGGCCACGTTCGATTCCGCGGCCGCGTTTTCCTGCGCCGCCAGCGCTTCCATCTCCTCCTCGGTCACGGTCCGGTCGGTGATGGTGGCCTGCTCCTTGAGGAACGCGAGTATCTTCTCGGTCAGCGCCTGGTCGCGGAGCTGGCCCATCTGGTTGTTCTTCTCGGCGAAGGCGCGCACCGCCGCCGGGCTGACCTTGGCGCGCTCGGCGCGCTCGGCGATCTTGGCGTCCACGTCCTCGTCGGAGACCGTGACGCCCTCGGCCTGGGCGACCTGCCAGAGGACCAGCGAGTTGCGGATGCGCTGGGATGCGCTGGCCGCGATGTCGCCCTGGAGCTGTTCCTGCGTGCGCCCGACGCTGGCGAGATACTGCTCCAGCGTGATCTTGTCGCGCTCGATGCGCTCCTCGATCTGGCGGGCGTCCGCCTCCATCTCCGCCTGGAGCAGCACTTCGGGGAAGTGGATCTGCGACTTGCCGACGATCTCCCCGACGAGGCGGAACTCCAGGTCGTTGTCGGCCATCTGGTCGGCCGCCTTGTCCAGGGACTCGCGGACCTCGGCCCGGAACTCGTCCACCGTCTTGGAGGTCTGGCTGATGCGCTGTACGAACTCGTCGTTCAGCTCGGGTAGGACCCGCGCGCGGTGCTCCTTGACCGTGACGGTGAAGGTGGCCTTCTTGCCGCGCAGGCGCTCGTCCTGGAAGTCCTCGGGGTACGTCGCCTCGATCGCCTTCGTCTCGCCGACCTTCATGCCCACGAGTCCGCTGTCGAAGTCCGCGATGTTGCGCCCGACCTCGATCACGGTTGCGCGCGCCTCGGCGAGGTCGCCGGCGTCTTCGCCCTCGACGGTGGCGGTGAGGTCGGCCATGATGACGTCACCGGTTTCGACGGCGCGGTCGGTGATCTCCGGGAACTCCGCGTAGCGGGTGCGGACCTCGTCGATCTGCCGGTCCACGTCCTTGTCCGTCACCTCAAGCCGCCGCCGCTCCAGTTCCAGCCCCTTGTAGGGGCCGATGGTGACGACCGGCTTGAGCGGCACGAACGCCTTGAAGACGAAGGGGCCGTCGTCGCTCAGTTCCACGAACTCGAGCTGCGGCTGGGCGAACGGCTCGACCTTCGTCTCGGCGACCGCCTCGTCGAAAGCGGGCTGCCACAGGGTCTCCGCGGTCCGCTGGCGGACGCGAGCCTCGTCGACGTACGGGCGCGCCATCGCCATGGGGACCTTGCCCTTGCGGAAGCCGGGGAGGGCGATCTGGCGGGCGAAGTGCGCGAACGCCTTCTCCCGGGCCTCGACGACCTTTTCCGGCTCGACGGTTATGGTGAGGGCGATCTTGCAGGGGTCTATCTGCTCGGTGGTCACCTGCATCGGTGGAAACGTTCTCCTGGAGTTCCTGTTGTTCGTGGGCTGGGTTCGACCTGTCAACAAAAAAGGATACCAGACGCCTTGGCCTTAGCCCGGCTGCCCGGTATCCTTCACCTGTAGGACAAGCGGGAAACGAGATTCGAACTCGCGACCCCTTCCTTGGCAAGGAAGTGCTCTACCACTGAGCTATTCCCGCATGTACGCCGTGACCGCTCGGGCGGAGGGCGATGGGCGAGAGGGGAGTTGAACCCCTACGCCTTTCGGCACATGATCCTAAGTCATGCGTGTCTGCCAATTTCACCACTCGCCCGCAGACCGGCTGACGGAGTCATTTTTACCATCCGATTCGGGCCTTGTCAAGACCGGGGCGGGGGATTCGGCCGGAAATCGGGTACGGGCGGGAAGGACACCCTTCACCACCCGGCGAACACCGGTTGCGATGGCTGACAAATCCGCCCCCGACGCCGACCCGACCGCCCCCGACGCGGCCTGGCGTCGCCTCCTGCTGGCGACGCTCGTCGTGTACGCGCTCGTCCAGATGCTCTTCATCACGGCGACCCCGCTCCAGGTGCTCACGCTGCGGGATAACCTGCCGCAGGTCGGAGCGCCCGAGGAGCGGAGACTGCTGGTGGGACTCGGCCCGGACGAGAAGGAGCACTTCCTCTACGTGCTCTCCCTCGCGGAGCGGGGCGCGCTCCCCGCGCCGTCCCCGCGCTATCGGACGTCTCCGGAGCAGTACGTCTCGTACCAGGCGCAGCACCCGCCGCTCTTCTACGCCCTCGCCGCCGTCTTCTACAAGGCCGTCCGCGGCGCGGGCGACGCGAACGCCTGGTTCCTGCTGCGGGGGCTCTGCGCCCTGTTCGGCGGGTTCGTCGTCTACTTCGCGGCGCGCGCGGGCCGCGAGGCTTTCCCGGACCGCCCGCTCGTGGCGCTCGGGACCGGCCCCTTCGTCGCCTTCCTCCCGATGTTCGGCCACATGACCGGCAACCTCTCCAACGAGCCGCTCGCGATGGCGCTCGGGGCGTTCGCCTGGTGGCGGACGGTTCGCCTGATCCGCGCCGCGGGCCCGGTGCCCCTGCGAGACGCGGTGGTGCTGGGACTCGCGGTCGGGCTCGCCTGCCTGACGCGCCTCACCGCGGTCATATGGGTCGCCCCGGCGCTGATCGCCCTCGCGAGCGCGCGGGACCGGGGCGGGCTGCGCGCGATGGGGGTCTTCCTCGCGGTGGTCGCCGCCCTGCTGCTTCCCTGGGTGACGCGCAACCAGATCGCTTTCGGGACGCCGGTCCTGCGGACGTTCGACCGGCCGCTCCTCGACCGGGGCTCGCTGGCCGACTTCTTCGGGGGCGGCATCGTCCCGGCGGAGTTCCCGGTGCCGGTGACCTTCGGGTTCAGCGCCCTCTGGTACGCGGCGACCGCCTGGTGGCCGCACTGGCTGGTGCAGTTCTACCTCCCCGCGCCGCAGCTCGTTCAGGCCGCCCTCCTCGCCCTCGACGTCGTCGCGCTGCTGCTCCTGGTCCTCAACGCGAAGCGGACGCGGGAACAGGGGGGGGGCGTCGCCGGGAGCGGCAGCGGCGGCAGCGGCGGCGGCAGCAGGACCGTGCTCTGGGCGGCGGGCAGCGCCGTGGCTCTTTGTATCGCCGCCCTGGTCCAGCAGCAGCTCTTCTCGGACTGGAACGTCGTCCTGTCGGCGGGGCGCTACATCGTGGCGGCGGTCCCCGCGAGCGCGCTCCTGTTCCTGTTCGCGCTCTCCACCCTCCACCGCGGAGCGGGGCCGCGCCCGCTCTGGCCGACCGTCCTGGTGGCGGCCGGTATGCTCGCCTTCGACGTCACGGGGACGACGCTGGTCCGCCGCTTCTACGCCGACAACCCGACGCAGCCGGAAGTGCAGCCGATCGCGGAGGCAACGGCGGAGGACGTGCCGTGAGTCCTCGGGGAGGGACGTCCGGGGGGGCTGGCGGACGCGACGCCAGCCTCGTCGGTCACCCGGCTCCCCCGTTCACCCTGGAGGACGCGGTCACGGGGGCGTCCGTCACGCTGAGCGACTTCGCGGGCTCGGACACCCTGGTCCTCTTCCTGCGCGGGACCTGGTGCCCGAACTGCCGCGGTCAACTCGCGCTCCTGCGCGAAAACGTCCCGAAACTGGAGCGGGCGGGCGTCCGCGTCGTCGCCATCGCCTGCCAGGGCGTCGGGTCGCTGCGCCGGTACCTCGAAGGCGACCCCATGCCGTTCCCGGTCCTCGCCGACGCGCGGCGCGACGCCGCGAAGGCGTACCGGACGCACTACTGGCTCTCCGCCGAGGGGATCAACCTCTCCCAACCGGCCCTCTTCATCCTCGACCGCAGCCACGTGGTCACCTTCGCGCACGTCGGCCGGAACCAGCGCGACCTCCCGGTGGGCGATCTGCTCGATCGCTTTCTCGCCTTTCTGTCCGACGAATAGGGAGACCGGCGTGGGTATACTCTTGCCAGTCTCCGACTCCAGGGCGGGACGCTCAGCGAGGCGGGGCCCGCCCGCACATCACCGATCCATACGAAAGAAAAATGCATGGCAAAGGTTCTGATCGCGTTCTATTCGCGCACCGGCGTGACCGAGGTACTGGCGAAGACTATCGCCGAAGGTGCGCAGGCCGCGGGGGCGGAGGTGCGGATGCGCCGCGCCCGGGAGGTCGTCGGCCGCGAGATAATGCAGATGGCCCCGGGCTGGATCGAGAGTGCCGAGAAGATGAACGCCGAGTACGAAGCTCCCACGGCGGCGGACGCGGAGTGGGCGGACGCGATCATCCTGGGCACGCCGACTAGATTCGGCCTCGTCAGCTCCGAGCTGAAGGCATATCTCGACTCGCTGGGCGGCCTGTGGTTTCAGGGGAAGCTCGTCGGCAAAGTCGGCTCCACGTTCTGCACGACCAGTACGCTTCACGGCGGAAACGAGATGACGAACGTGGGCCTGTACATTCCGATGATGCACTTCGGGATGGTGCTGGTGCCGCCGGGATTCGCGGACCCCTCGGTCATGCAGGGAGGGGGCTCGCCCTACGGCGCGACCGCCGTCTCCGGCATGGACGGCGCCCAGCCTAACGAACTGGACCTCGCCGTGGCGCGCTACCAAGGTCGTCGGGTCGTCGAGGTCGCGGACGCACTGAGAGTCAAGTAATCGACCGGGATTCGCCCCGGGGCGGTGGTGACTTCACGTAAAAGACACGTGCGGCGCAGGGGCGAAGTAAAAGTCCTGTGCCAGGAGGCGCAGTGGGCATGGAGATAGGGATCATCGGTCTGGGCAAGATGGGCGGCAACATGGCGCTCCGCCTCAAGGAGCGCGGCCACGTGGTGTTCGGCGTCGACCCCTCGGAGGAGACGCGCGCGCACTATACCGAACAGGGCATCCCCGCCGTCGCCACGAACGCCGAACTCGCGCGCCTCTTCGCCGCGCGCCCGCGCGTGTTCTGGCTGATGGTGCCGGTGCAGATAGTGGACAACGTCCTCGCCGAGGTGGTGGCGGCGGCGGAGCCCGGCGACATCGTGATCGACGGCGGGAACACGAACTACAAGGACTCGCAGCGGCGCGCGGCCATGCTCGCGGAGCGCGGCATGCACTTCCTCGACTGCGGGACCTCCGGCGGCGTCTGGGGGCTGAAGAACGGCTACTGCCTGATGGTAGGCGGGCCGGACGAGGCCGTACGCGTGGCCGAGCCGTTGTTCCTCGACCTCGCCGCCGAGGGCGGATACGCCCACGTCGGGCCGAGCGGCGCGGGCCACTACACGAAGATGGTCCACAACGGAATCGAGTACGGCCTGCTCCAGGCCTACGCCGAGGGATTCGAGCTCCTGCACGCGGCGGACGAGCTGGACATCGACCTCCACAAGGTCACCCACCTCTGGAACAATGGGAGCGTGGTGCGGTCGTGGCTACTGGAACTCGCCGAGCGGATGTTCGCCTCGGAAGGGCAGGAGTTCGAGGGCATCGCAGACGACATCGCCGACAACGGAACGGGGCGGTGGACCGTGGAGGAGGGCATCGACCGCGCGGTACCCCTGCCCGTAATCACACTCAGCCTGCACATGCGGTTCCGCTCCCGGCAGGACGAGTCGTACCAGGGTCAGGTGATCGCCTCGCTGCGTAACCAGTTCGGCGGGCATGCGGTCCGGGAGAAGGAGTAACGGACTGCCCATGCCCTTCACGGACTGCGTATTCGTCCTCTTCGGCGCGACGGGCGACCTGACCCGGCGCAAGCTGCTCCCCGCGCTGTACCACCTCTTCCGGGATAAGCACCTGCCGGAGCGGTTCGCCATCGTCGGCTTCGCGCTGCCCGACCGTACGCACGCCGACTACCACGACTTCGCCCGGGCGGCCCTGTCGGAGTTCGTGGCCGAGGACGAGCGGGACGCCGCGACGGTCGAGGCGTTCGTCGGCAAGCTCTCCTTCCTGTCGGCGAACTTCTCGGACAGCGAGGGGTACGAACGCCTCAAGGCGGAACTCGACCGGGTGGAGCGCGAGTGCGGGACCTGCGGCAACCGGCTCTTCTACATGGCGACGCCCCCACAACTGGTGCCGGAGATTCTGGGGCACCTGGACGCCCAGAACCTGTGCACCCCCTCGGCGACGCAGCCGCCGTGGACCCGGGTTATAGCGGAAAAGCCGTTCGGGACGGACCGTGACTCGGCCCGGAGGCTGACCGAGCAGTTTCACAAGGTCGTGAACGAGGACCAGGTGTATCGCATCGACCACTACCTCGGGAAGGACGCCGTGCAGGATGTTTCCATCCTCCGGTTCGCGAACTCGCTCTTCGAGCCGCTCTGGAACCGCAATCACATCGAGCAGGTACAGATTACGGTCGCGGAGACGCTCGGGGTCGGCTCGCGCGCGGGCTACTTCGACCCGATGGGGCAGACGCGCGACATGGTCCAGTCGCACGCGCTCCAGGTTATTTCGCTTCTGACCATGGAACCGCCGAACTCGTTCGGCGCGCGCGCCGTCCGCGAGGAGAAGGCGAAGATACTCGAGGCGATGCGCCCCCTCTCCAACCACTACGCGGTGCGGGGCCAGTACGGGCCGGGCAGGGGACCCGGCGGCGAACCGGTGCCGGGCTACCAGCAGGAGCCGAGCGTCCCCGGGGATAGCAGTTCGGAGACGTTCATGGCCGCGCGCCTCTTCATCGAGTCCTGGCGGTGGGCGGGGGTGCCGTTCTACCTCCGCGCCGGGAAGCGGCTCCCTAAGACCCTTACCGAGGTCCTGATCCAGTTTAAGGGCGCGCCGCTGTCTCTGTTCCGGTCCTCGACGCGCAAGCCGGAGCCGAACATACTGCGGCTGCGGATACAGCCGGACGCGGAAATATCGCTCGTGATGGAACTCAAGCGGCCCGGGACCCTTAACGAGTTGATGCCGGTGGAACTTGATATGCTGTACGGCGAAGCGTTCAAGGTGAAGCTCCGCGACGCGTACGAGCGGCTGCTGCTGGACGCGCTGAACGGTGACGCGGTCCTCTTCATGCGCGAGGACGAGATCGACGCCGCGTGGCGCGTGGTAGACCCGCTCCTGGCCTACTGGCGCTCCGAGCCGCCCGACTTCCCGAACTACGCGGCGGGGACGTGGGGGCCGGAGTCCGCGAACGAACTCCTCGCCCGGGACGGGCGCAAATGGATCGACATGGAACAGTTCTGATGAGTGACCTTTCTCCCTGTGTGTTCGTCTTATTCGGCGCGACGGGCGACCTGACCCGCCGTAAGCTCGCCCCCGCCCTCTACGCACTTCACCGCGAGAAACTCCTGCCGGAGAAGTTCGCGGTGCTCGCCTACGCCCGCCGCGACAAGGACGATGCCGCCTTCCGGGAGGACGTCAAGGCCGCCATCGAGGAGTTCGCGCCGAAACTGCCGACCAGCGGCCCGGAGTGGGATGCGTTCGCGGACCTCCTGCACTACCAGAAGGGCGAGTTCGACGAAGCCGAGGGGTACACGGCGCTGGCCGAGCGACTCACCGAGGTCGACGCCGACAAGGGGACGGTCTGCAACCGACTGTTCTACCTGGCTATACCGCCGGAGCAGTACGACACGGTCATACGCCACCTCGGAAAGGCGGGGCTCGCCAAGCCGAACCCCAACTGCGGGGCGTGGAGCCGCATCATCATCGAAAAGCCGTTCGGCTACGACCTTTCGTCGTCGCACGAGCTGAATGGCACTCTCCTCAAGCACTTCTCCGAGGACCAGATCTATCGCATCGACCACTACCTGGGGAAGGAGACGGTGCAGAACCTCCTCGTCTTCCGCTTCGCGAACGAGCTGTTCGAGCCGCTCTGGAACCACAAGTACGTGGACCACGTGCAGATCACGGTCGCGGAGAGGATCGGCCTGGAGGGGCGCGGCAACTATTTCGACGAGGCGGGAATCACCCGCGACGTGATCCAGAACCACGCCCTCCAGATCCTCTCGCTGACCGCCATGGAACCGCCCGTCTCGCTCGACGCGAACGCCGTACGCGACGAGAAGGTCAAAGCCCTCCGCTCCATCCGTCCCATCTCGCCCGACGAGGTCGCCGACGCGACCGTGCGCGGCCAGTACGCGGGGTACCGGAACGAGGAGGGCGTGGAGCCCGGCTCCGCCACGGAGACGTTTGCAGCCATTCGCTTTTACCTGGACAACTGGCGGTGGGGTGGGGTGCCGTTCTACGTGCGGGCGGGAAAGGCGATGCCCAACCGCGTCACGGAAGTCGCGGTGCAGTTCCGCTCCATCCCGCAGATACTCTTCGCCAAGGTGAACCGCGAGGAGGTGCGCCCGAACCTGCTCGTGATCCGCATCCAGCCCGACGAGGGCATCCACCTGCTGATCGGCGCGAAGGAGCCCGGTCCCGCGATGAACCTCAAGCCGGTGTCCATGCAGTTCACGTACAAGGACGCGTTCCCGGACGCCGAGATCGCCGACGCCTACGAGCGTCTCATCCTGGACGCCATCCGCGGCGACGCCAGCCTCTTCGCGCGCGGCGACGAGGTGGAGGCGGCGTGGAGCCTCCTGACGCCGATACTCGAAGGCTGGAAGGAGCGTCCCGGGGACGTGCAGCCGTATTTCACGGGCACGTGGGGGCCGGACCGAGCGCAGTCCCTGCTCGGCCGCGGGCGCGTCTGGCGCGAGCCGTAAGGGCGACGCGGCACTTCCTGCAACTTCCTCTCCGGACTTCTGTACCTAAAGGTGGGAGGAAATACGATGGAACGGACGGCAGGGACGCGGCAGGCGACTAACGTGGCGGCCGACGCGTCCTCTTCTGTGATGGCGGGCGGCGGGGCCCGGCGGCGGGCGGCAGCGCGAGGCGCCCGGCGGCCCCGCGTGGTAATTGTCGGCGGCGGGTTCGCGGGCCTCGAGGC
>DATLHN010000567.1:0-12343 GCA_035539875.1 Armatimonadaceae bacterium | reverse complement strand
GCGCCGCCGTGCCACCACCAGTCGTTGATCAGGTTACCCGAGGTGTTCCAGTCATAGACGTAGCCCGTCTCGGCCGCGGCTGCGGTAGACGCGGGGGCGGACAGCTGCGCCAGCGGCACGGGGTCGTATACGATCGTGCCGGTCTGGCCGTCGCGCAGCGGACGGAACAGGTGGTCGTTACCGCCGTAGGTCTGCCACGCCTCGCTCTCCGGAACGCTCGGGCAGATCCAGACGCCGCTGATGGCTTTGGCCTTGGGCGTGTTGTTCGTACTGCCCCAGGTGACCCTTTCCTCGCCGTTCTTGATGTACGGCATGATCATTTCGCGCCACGTCACGCGGAACCAGGTCTGCCGGTTATCGGCCGTGGTCGCGGCGTTGTCATACTCGTTGAACGGGAACGTCTCGTCGTAGTCCTGGACGTACTGCGCCACGGCAAGGCCGATCTGCTTGAAGTTGCTAAGGCAGGCGGTCTGACGCGCCTTCTCTCGGGCGCGGGCGAAGACGGGGAACAGGATCGCGGCGAGGATCGCGATGATCGCGATGACGACGAGCAGCTCGATGAGCGTAAAGGCGCGCGACGCGCTGGCTCTGCGTCCGCGCAGTTCATTTCGGAGACACACCATCGTAAGGTCCCTTTCCACGCTGCGAACAATCGCCCGGTTCCTCCCGGGCTGGGTCCGCCGCAGCAGCGGCCCCGTCGGCTTGGACGATCAGTTCAGGCGAGAAGACGGCGGCAAGGTCGTCTCCCGCACGATCAACTCCGGCTGAAACACCATCTCCCTCTGCCCGTCACCCCGACCCTCCACGCGGTCGATGAGGAGTCGGGCAGCCGCCTCGCCCACTTCGGCAAGCGGATGTCGCACCGTCGTTAGGATCGGCGCGCCGACCCCCTTGTACGGGTAGTCGTCGAAACCGATGACCGATAGGTCCTGCGGGACCCGAACCCCCAGGTCGCGGGCGGCCTCCAGCGTCGTGGCCGCCATGTCGTCGTTGGTCGTGAAGATTGACGTCGGCGGCTCCGGAAGGTTCAGTAGCCGGGTCACATTCCGGTACACCACCTCCGGCTCGAACGAGCCGGGCAGCCAGTAATCGTCGCGCGCAGTAACCCCGGCCCGCGCAAGTGTCGCCAGAAACGCGTCCCGCCGCTGGAACACGCTCCTCTGCGTGCCGTCCCCCATCAGGAACGCTATGCGCCGGTGCCCGAGCGCGAGCAAATGCTCCGTCGCCAGCACTGCCCCCCGCGCATTGTCCACATCGACCCACGGGACGCAAGAGTCGCCGCTCGGCGCGGAGACGACGACGACCGGAACGCCGCGCTGGGCCAGGCCACTCACCACGTCGCTTCCGACGGAGGGCGCGGCGACCAGAATTCCATCCGTGCGCCGGTCGCCGAAGCGGGCCGCCGAGCGGCGCGCGTCCTGCCAGGGACGCGTGAAGATCGTCACGTTGTAACCCGCCTGGACGGCGGCGGCCATAATGCCGCGCAGGACGCAGGTCGCGTAGTTATTGGTAACGACGGTCGGCTCGACGCTCGAAAACAGGACGCCGAGGGTGAAGAGGCGGCGGCGTACCAGCCCGCGCGCCATCGCATTGGGGTGGTAGTCGAGGCGGCGCATCACGGCCAGAACCCGCTCGCGCGTCTCGTCGCGAACCGGGCGCGGCCCGTTGTTGAGGACATAGGAGACGGTGGCTACCGAGACACCGCTCTCTCTCGCTACATCGCGAATCGTCGCCATGACATTCCGTTACCCTGCACTGGGAAACTCTGCAGCCTGGCCCTCGGCCGAACACTGAAACGTTCGGTTGAAACGGTTAGAATTTACAGTCATATGGTCGCTTTGTCAACAAAAAAAGTTGGGGAGAGACAGTCTGCCTCTCCCCAACTTTTTCTTGACTCCCGCTCCTTATAGTGCGGATACCGGGTTCCAGACGTGTTCCAGTGACGCGTTGGCCCGGTTCACCGAGATCTTGAGGAGGCGCGACCCGAGGCCCGGCACGGGCCGACGGTAGGTAAAGTTATAAAGCCCCGTGCCGTCGTCATAGCCCTCGGCGTTCGCGTCGGCATCCCCGCCCGCACCGGCGCTCCCCGAGACGCGCCTTCGGGCTGGGTGCCCGGGGTCGGGCATCAGGCGGTTCGCCTCCGGCAGCAGCGTCAACTCCCGCGTCGGCACCCCGAGCAGCCCGAGGTAGGCGCGGGCGCGTGTCTCCGCCTGGCGGCGTGAGACTCCCGCCCCTCCCGTATCACGCGGCCGGCTGCCGACGTTCAGCCGGTTCACGGCGTACACCGTCCCGGTCTCCGCGTTCAGCCGCAGGAGGTACCGCCCCCCCGGGGTGTCGAAGAGGACGTTCCATTCGCGCACGGTCTCGGCGCGCCGGTGGGCGAACGCTGTCTGCGTGCTCACCTCCACGGCCTCCGGCGTTTCTCCCGTCATCTCGTGCAGGACGCTCCGGGCGATCGTGGTCGCCTCGGCGCGAGTGGTCTTGCCGAACGTGCGCCGGTCAAGGCCAGCGGCGCCGGGCGCGGCGGCCCGGGCCACGAACGAGACCACGCAGACCAGGGCGAACAGGGCGAGGGGCAGCGACGTGATGATCAAGTTCCGCCGGTTCGCCGGAGCCGTCCGCGGCGCGCCGCCGATCGCCCCGGTCAGGCGCTCGTGCCCCCCCTGGAGCAACCGCGGAGTCCCGGCGGGGTCGGCGGCTGCGGCGGCAGCGGTAATGGTGGGAGCCGCGGAGGCGGCGTTCCGGGACTCCCGTCCGGATTCCTCTCGAAACATAATAGCAGGCAGCCTTTCGTCTGTTTTCCGGGTGTCGTCATGCCGCCTCACTGCGACTCGACCTGAGAGTGCGTCCCCGCCAGATGCCCTGACGAGCGCGACACATCAGACCGGGGCAATGGCCGTTGCCCGAACAGCGCGGGAAAGCGCGCAGAGCGCGTCCGCCGGTTTCCTCACGCCACAGACCTCACCGTCTGCCTGACCTCGCCCCCTTGGGGGCGATTAAACTACAACCCGTCCGCCCCGATGAGCGGTTCAACCGTTTGTACAAGACGCCAGAATCGCGCCGGGGTTCTATGTTTTTTCACTCGAAGGCGAAACGCCGGTAAGAAGACAGGCCGGGGCGGACCCTGTGGTCCGCCCCGGCCTTGATGCCGACATTGCGTCTAGCTGGCATTTGGACGCGCGCGAACGCTACCGCGCGGGCGTCGTTAGCGCAGACCCACGATGCTGAACGGGATCAGATTGCGACGCGTCGCCTCGCGGAAGGCCTGCACGCGATTGTTGACGTTCAACTTCTGATAGATATTGGCCAGGTGGAAGTCGACCGTACGCTTGCTGACGAACAGCTGGTCGGCTACTTCCTTCGAGGACTTGCCCTCGATGACCAGCGTCAAAACCTCGACCTCACGCTTGGTGAGTTTTACCGCGCTCTGCGCGTCATCCTTTGCTACACCCTCAGCCATTTGGTGAACCTTGCTCCGTTTTCGTTACTCGGGGTCGTCGTCGCCGGGGGTGCGGGCTGACTCTCTGCCGTACTGGCCCCTCCGAGATCAACGTATCTGCCGCCGCCGCCCTGCCCCTGCTGTTCGTTCCTGTTTAAATAATCGTACCGCCCCGGTGAAATCGCCATACGCTTTTTTACCAGGTATATATGAGTCCACATCGACAGCCTCGGTTCCCAAAAGGTCAGGGGCGTCCCGGCCGCCCCGGAATTGACAGCGGCGTTCGCGGTGTGTAGAATGAAGCGTAATTCCGGTCGCGCGGGCGACGGGCGCGCGCGCTGCGGGCGCTCATGAAGTCACGGGGGAACCGTGACCGCGCACAGACAGTCCCGCCGGAGCCTGAGAAGTTACGAAAGGACGCTGACGCGAAATGCCTCGCATTCTGGCCGTGGACGACGAGCCCAATATCGTCCGCCTGATCCAGGTGAACCTGGAGCGCCACGGATATACCGTAGAGACCGCAAGCAACGGCGCCCAGGCGCTCGCCAAGATCAAGGCGAACCGCCCGGACCTGCTTGTCTCGGACGTGATGATGCCGGAGATGGACGGCTTCGAGCTGCTCGCCAACGTGCGGCGCGACCCGAGCCTGACGGACCTTCCGGTGATCATGCTCACCGCCAAGGCCCAGGACAAGGACGTCATGACCGGCTACCAGTACGGCGCCGACATGTACCTCACCAAGCCCTTCAACCCCCAGGAACTCCTCCAGTTCGTCAAGAGGATACTCGCCTCCGGAGGCGACGAGGACGGCGGAGCGTACAAGATCTGACGCGGTCGTCGCGCCGTTTCAAGTCCCCGCGCCCTCCTGGGCGCGGGGACTTTCGTTTTCCGCAAGGGTCGGCGTCACCCGCAGCGTCGTCCCGTCGGTCTCCACCACGATCGCGCCGTGCCGGTCCGTCCGGTAGAGACGGATGTGACGGCGTCTCAGTCTACTAATTACCTCTGAGTGGGGGTGACCATAGACACTGTCCTGCCCGGCAGAGATAACAGCTACTCCGGGTACTACCGCGTTGAGAAACTCCTCGCCGCTCGACGAGCGGGAGCCGTGGTGTCCCGCCTTGAGCAGGTCCGCCCGCAATCGTCCCCGCTCCGCCCGCAACAGGTCGGCTTCCGCCGCCGCGCCGGCGTCCCCGGTCAGCAGCAGGCGCGCCCGGCCGTAGACCACGCGCAGGACGACCGAATTCTCGTTATCGTCCGAGCCGTTTCCGCCTGCCAGATACGGGCGCGGCGGGTTCAGCACCTCCAGTCGCACGCCCGCGCCCAGGTCCACCGTCATCCCGCGCGCCGCGGCTCGCACCGGCACGCCCCGCCCGCGAAGACTCGCGAGCAGGCGGCCGTACGCCGCCGAGCGCCGCCCGCCGCCGGGATAGCCGCTGACCAGCGCGCCCCGCACCCTGAGCCGGGAGGCGACCGCGATCAGCCCCTGTGCGTGGTCGTCGTCCGCGTGCGTCGCCACCAGCAGGTCGACGGCGCTCACGCCGCGGCGGCGCAGGAACGGCACGACCACGCGCGAACCGGGGTCGTCCCCGGCCCGCTCGTCCGCGCCGGGTCGCCCGCCCCCGTCGACCACGGCCACGCGCCCCGAAGGGCTCTCGATCACCGCGGCGTCCCCCTGCCCCACGTCGAGAAACGTGACCCGCAGGGGGCGCGGCTGCGCGGGCAAATCAGGCGGACGGTTCGGCGCCGGGCACCCGGTCAGCGCCACCGCCGGGGCGATCAACAGCAGCCACCGTAGCGGCGCTGTGCCCCGGCGGCGCGAAGAGCGACTTGACCAGCAGGCGGCGGCGGACAACGATTGCCCCTCCCAGGAAAGCGACGTAGAACGCGGCTACCAGCCAGCCCGGCGGCGTCCCCGCGGAAACCGCCGCCCAGTCCGGCGCGGCGAACGCCATGGCGAGTCCGCGCAGGACCACCGCGAGCGGGTGCAGCACCCAGCCCAGCGGCAGCCCGAGCAGGCCGTCCGCCAGTCCCACGAGAAGTATCGCCTCGGACACCGGCACCAGCAGCAGGTTCGCCAGAGGCGCGACGAGGGAGAGCGTCCCGAAGTGGTAGGCGGCCAACGGCGAAGAGCCCGCGTGCGCGACGCCCCCCGCGAGCAGAGCCAGACAGACCCACCGGACCGCCCCCTGCCGCAAGCCCATTCCGGGCTCCCACGGTAAGTATCGGCGCGCCAGGGGCGGAACCCACAGCAGCAGCGCGCCGACCGTCGCGAACGACAGCTGCGTCCCGGCGTCGTAGATCGCGAGGGGCGACACCACGAGCAGCGCGAACGCCGCGAAGACGAGCGAGTTCAGAGGGTCGGCGTGGCGGCGCAGCAGCGGCCCGCACAGGAAGACGCTCGCCATCCACGCCGCGCGGACCGCCGCCGCGCTCCCGCCCGCCGCCAGCGCGTAGGTCCACAGGAGCAGGAGCGCGGCAAGCCGACCGGCGGTGCGCACGCCGGGCCGGGCGGGGAGCCACGAAAGCCCTCCGAGCAGAACGCCCGCCAGGGCCGCCAGGTGCAGGCCGGACACGGAAAGGATGTGAACGGCCCCGGTCCGGGTCAGTGCGTCTTCCAGGTCCGCGGGCAGGCGGGCGCGGTCGGAGAGCAGGATGCCTCCCACCAGCGCCGCGTCTTCCGCGTTCAGGTGGCGCGCGAGATTGCCGCGCACCCTTTCCCGCAGCAGACCCGACGCCCCGCCGCCCCGGGACCCGACCACCTCCAGGTCGCCCGCGCGCTTCGCCGTCAAAGCCGCGAACACCCCGCGGCGCGCCAGGTACGCCCGGTAGTCGAACTCGCCGGGGTTGCTCGCCCCCTTCGGCAGCGCGACGCGCCCGCGCACCGCGACTAGATCGCCGGCCTGCGGCACGCTCGCCGCCGCTGCCACCCCTCCGGCCACGGTGACGCGTAGATTCCCGGACACCGCACGTCCCACAACGCCGTCGCGGACCGCCCCGGCGCGCAAAACGAACGAGAAGCTGCCGAAGCCGCCCGGCTCCGGGTGGGACGCGACGACGCCCCGCACCCACACGGACGGGCGCCCGACCAGCCGCGATACGTCGTCCGAGCCCGGCGTGCGCGCCCGCTGGGCGTGCAGCAGGCCGAAGAGCGCGAACGGGAGCAGCAGGCAGAACGCGCGCAGTACGGGGAGCCGGTTCGCGGCCACTGCCCCGAGCAGGCAGAGCGGCAGGAGCGCGAGCGCGACCGGCGGTGCAAGAACCACGGAGGAAGATAACAGTATCCCGGCTGCCAGCGCTCCGAGCGCGGCGGCGAGCGGGGGCACGCGGCCCGTGCGGCGGGCAGCCGGGGCGGAAGCCACGCGCGGGCGCTCCCCGGCCTACCCGGTCCACCCCGAGATGCGGCAGCGCGAGCAGTCCGCTTCCCCGGGGATGATCTCGGCGTTGCCGTCGTAGCGCGGCGGACTCAGTTCCCCACAGCGGGGGCACGCCAGCCAGCCGCTGTCCAGCCGCCAGGTGCGCAGCTTCGCGTCCGAGAGGCGCAAACGGCGGACGCGCTCCCGCAGCGCATCGTCCGGCAGGGCAGCCACGCCCTCGTCCACGATCTGTATCTCGCGCGGGGACAGGGAGACGTCGTCCAGCTGGTCGGCCGTCGGGGAGAGCGGCGGAATCGGCGGCGGCCCCTTGCGCGCGCCGCGCAGCCCGCGGTTCTGGAAGAGGATGTCCCGGATGATCGGCTCGCCCTGCGGCGGCGCTCCGAGGCGGGCGTTCAGGCGGCGCAGGATGTCTGACTTGTAGAAGCCGAGTTCGTTCGCCCAGACCGAGGACTTCGTGCTGACGCGCAGGACCCCGGTGTCGACCCCCAGCACCTCGGTCGCGCCCGCCACCTGCGGGCCGACCACCTCCGCCCAGACGAGGATCGCCATGTGCTCGCGGATCTTGCGCTCGATCTGGAGGCGCGAAAGCCCCTGGCCGACGAGTTCGCCGACCGGGCTTGCCTTGCTCCGCGAATACCTTCCCCCTCTGCTGCGCATGCCGGGTTCAGTATACAGCGGGTTTGGCCCGCCGGTTCAACCGCCGGGCTACTCCGCGGTGCGTGGCGAAGCGGGCGAGGCGGCGGGCGGGTTCATCACCAGGTTCTCGATGAAGAACTCCATCATACGCTCGGAGTTCAGACCCGAGTGACCCGCGTCGGGACCGACCTGCACCTCGAAGCTCTTGCCCGCGCGCTGGAGCGCCTGGATGAGCTGAAGCGCGTTCGACGGGTGGGTGTTATTGTCCGCCGTGCCGTAGTAGATCATCAGCCGGCCCTTCAGCCGGTCCGCGAAGCGCATCGCGTTGCCCGCCTCGTACCCCGCCTCGTTCTCCTGCGGCGTCCACATGTACCGTTCGGTGTAGATGGTGTCGTAATGGTGCCAGGAGGTGACCGGCGAGGAGACGCAGGCCGCCTGGAAGACGTCGGGGTGGCGCAGGACCGCGAGCGCCGAGGCGTACCCCCCGTAGGACGTGCCGAAGATGCCGACCCGGTCCTTCGCGACGTAGGGCCGGCCGCTGAGCGCCCGCACGCCCGCCGCCTGGTCATCGATCTCGACCACGCCGAGCTTGCCGTAGATGGCGTCGAGGAACTTCTTGCCGCGCCCGGCGGCGCTGCGCGAGTCGAGGGACGCGACGAGGAAGCCGTACTCCGTGTACGGGTGCGGCGTCGCGAACGTCTCCCGCGCCCCGTTCGTCTCCGGACCCCCGTAGACGCTCACCAGCAGGGGGTACCTCTTCTTCGGGTCGAAGTCCGACGGGAAGTGGAGCATCCCGTAGAGGTCGGTCGCGCCGTCCGCCGCCTTGAAGGTGAAAAGCTCCACCTTCTTCAGCCCGGCCCGCTCGAACCGGCTCATGTCGGCGGACGCGAGTTGGGCGACGACCTTGCCGTCGGCGTCCACCAGCCGGGTCGCCGGGGGCGTGTCGTGCGTCTGGAAGACGTCCACGAAGTGCCTCCCGTCCGGCGCGAGGCTGACCTGGTGGTTCAGTTTCGGGTCCGTGAGGCGCTTATCTCCCGTTCCGTCCAGTCGGACGCGGTGGAGCTGTACCTTCATCGGGTTGTCGCCGCTGCGGGCGTTGTAGTACAGCACGCCCGCCGCCTCGTCCACGCGGACGATCCCCGCGACCTCGAACGGGTGGCTCGTCAGCGTCGCCAGCTTCTTCCCGCTCAGGTCGTACAGTTCGTAGTTCTTGAAACCGGTCCGCTCCGACGTCCAGACGAACCGCTTTCCGTCGCTCAGGAAGCGCATCTCGGGCCGGTTCTCGGTCCAGCTCGGCAGCCACTCCTCGCGCACGATCACGCGGCACCGGCCCGTCGCGGGGTGGGCCGCGACGAACTCCAGGACGTTCTGGCGGCGGTTCGTGCGGTGCAGGAGCAGTTCCTTCCCGTCCGGCGACCAGGCGACGTTGTAGACATAGTGGCCCACTGCCGCGTCGGAGAACGGCTTTCCGTCACGGACGTCCACCGGCACCGACTTCTTCGCGGCGACGTCGTAGACGAACAGCTCCACGACCGGGTTCGGCGCGCCCGCCTTGGGGTACGCCTCGACGTCCATGCGGCTCTGCAGCCGCGTCTGATCCACCTGGAGGAAATAGTCCGGCACCGCGCTCTCGTCGAACCGGTAGTAGGCGAGCTTGCTGCCGTCGGGCGACCACCACATCGCGGTGCTCTGCCCCAGCTCTTCGCCGTAGACCCAGCTCGCCGTGCCGTTCTTGACCCGCTTCTCGGCGCTGCCGTCCGTGGTCACGGCGACCGGCAAGCCGCCACCCGGGTTCGCGATCCAGACGTTCCGGTCGCGGTACGAAGCCACCCACTTGCCGTCCGGCGACTCCGCCGAATCGAACTGCCGTCCGCGCTCCGGCCCGCGTCGGCCCGCCCCGCCGCCACGGCGCGACGCGTCTCCGGCCGCGGCTCCGGCGGCGCTCCCGTCGAGTTCCGCGGCCTTCTTCGCCGCGACGTCGTAGCGGAAGGTCTTCCCGTCCTGCCGGTAGGTGAAAGCCTTGCCGCCCTCGACCCAGGTGACGGCGAGCGCGCCGCCCGGGGTCACGCCCTGCCGCTCCCGCATTGCCTTCTGGTACCGGTCGTAACCCGGCATCGTCTTAAGGCGGTCCTGGGCTCGCCCGGCCGCCGGGGCGAGCGCCAGGCTGGCGGCGACAAACAGCGGAACGGCTGCGGAGGCGAAGATGCGTCGGTTCACGGTCGTGGTCCTGCCCGGTCGGAGATGATGATTCCCATTCCCGGTACGCCCCGCCAATCCCTGCTTGTTTCCGAGATTTGCCGGGTGGCGCGCAGGGCGCGGGCCTGTTCGGGGCGAAAGACACGGCATGGACATCCTCATCGCGGGCGGAACGGTGATCGACGGGACGGGGGCGAAGCCGCGCCGCGCGGACGTGCGCGTCTCCGGCGGCCGGATCACCGCGGTCGGCGCCGGGCTGAGGCGCGCGGCGGGCGAGACTCTGATAGACGCGGGCGGCCTGACCGTCGCGCCCGGATTCATCGACACGCACTCCCACGCGGGCGGCGCGGGCCTGCTCGGCGCGCCGACCGCCGACGCCGTGATCCGGCAGGGCATCACCACCGTCGTCGTCGGCCAGGACGGCGGGCACACGTTTCCCCTTGCCGACTGGTTCCGCGACGTTGAGAAGACCCGGGTCGCGCCGAACGTCGCCAGCTTCGTCGGGCACGGCACGGTACGCCGCCAGGTGCTGAAGGAGGACTTCAAGCGCCCGGCGGCAGAGGGCGAGGTGCGCCGGATGCGCGCTCTGGCCGCCGCGGAGGCACGTGCGGGCGCACTCGGCCTGTCGTCCGGGCTGGAGTACGAACCCGGGCTGTTCGCCGCCGAATCCGAGGTGGCGGCAGTGGCCGAGGCGGTCGGGGGAGTCTACATCAGCCACGTCCGCGACGAGGAGGACGGGGCTGTGGAGTCGTTCGCGGAACTGGTCCGCATCGCGCGCGCGGCACGGGTCGCCGCGCAGATCTCGCACATCAAGCTCGGTTCCGCGCCGGTCTGGGGGAAGGCGCGCGAGGTGCTGCGGCGCGTCGCCGACGCCCGCAGCGCCGGGCTCGACATCACCGCGGACCTCTATCCCTACACCTTCTGGCAATCCGGGCTCGACACCATCCTCCCCACGCCGGAAGCGCGCGGGGTAGAAGACTGGCGCAAGGCACTGGAGGGCGTGGGCGGCGCGGGGAACGTGCGCGTCACCGGCGGCGCGCCGGACCCCAACTGGCACGGGAAGACGCTCGCCGAGATCGCGAAAAGCCTGGGGAAGGACGCGGCGACCGTCGCGAGCGAGGCACCCGGCATCGGCGCGATGGTCACCGCCATGCGAGAGGCGGACCTGGAAACGTTCCTCGCCAGCCCGTTCGTCATGATCTGCACGGACGGCGGGCTAAAGGGGTCGCACCCGCGCTACGCGGGGTCGTTCCCGCGGGTCCTGGCGCGCTACGTGCGCGACCGGCGCGTCATCCCGCTGGAGGAGGCGGTTCGGAAGATGACGTCGCTCCCGGCCAGGCGGATGGGGTTCGCCGACCGCGGCGTGGTCGCGCCCGGGAAGCGGGCCGACGTCGTCCTGTTCGACCCCCGCGGGGTCCAGGACCGGGCGACGGTCGCCGAGCCGGGCGCGCCACCGGCGGGCATCCCGCACGTCCTGGTGAACGGAGTCCCCGCCGTACGCAACGGCCGGATCACCGGCGCGCGCCCCGGGATGGTGCTGCGGCGGCGGCAGCAGTCCGCTCGACCGACACCAGCGTGAGGTGCAGGTCGCGCACCTTGATCAGCAGGCCGTGGAGCGCCGCCTGGTCCGCGACCGGCCCTTCGATCACCGTCTCCACCCCGGAGCGGTCCGCGCGCGGCTCGCACCGAAACGTCATCCCATCGAACCACGCGGACCAGCGGCCGGGGTCCAGGCAGCCCTCCACGCGGATCGCGTAGTGACAGCAGTCCCCGCCGCCGGCAATGCCACAACAATGTCTCTCGTTCGTGTGTCTCACGGCTTCATGGTACTGTTCTGAACCCTCGCGCGCCTGTATCGACGGATACAGTTTGGGGTGCAGGCGGGGATACATTGCCGGTTGATTCCTGAAGAAATCCTGAACGAAATAGCCGACGCCCCTTCAGAACTTCTTCAGGGCTATTCCCTACACTGGAGACAGGAGGGAATTGTAATGAGACTGATGAGCATCGTTCCGATATTGGCGACGGCCACCATCGTAGCAGGCGGCGTTTCCGGCGCGTTCGCACAGGGGCCGGGCGGCGGCGGCCCGCCCCCGTTCCCGGGCGGCGGCCCAGGAGGACCCGGCGGCGGACGCGGTCCCGGGGGACCAGGCGGGTTCGGCGGGCCGGGCCGCATGGGCGGCGGATTCCAGCGCGAGCTGACGGCGGCGACCACGCCGCTGGAGGCGCTCGACGCCTACCTTAACCTTTCCGCCGACCAGGAGAGCCGCATCGAGAAGACCGTCGAGCAGCTGCGCTCCCAGATGCCGCGTCCCCCCGCTCCGCCGCAGCCGGGCGAGAACGGCGGCGCTCCGCCCCAGCGTCCGTCCCGCGAGGAGATGGAGGCGCGGATGCAGAAGATGCAGGCCGCCGAGCAGAAGGCCACGCGCGAGATCGAGGCGATCCTGACGGCGGAGCAGAAGGCCAAGCTGCCGACGCTCCTCAAGGCGCTGACCGCGCTCCGGGCCGACCGGATCGCGCTGCCCGCGGCGGGCAAGTTGCGGCTTAGCGGCGACCAGATCGTGAAGCTGGCCGCGCTCGGCGAGAAGGCGACGCACGAGCAAGTGGCCGCCCTCCTGAGCGCGGAGCAGAACGAGGTCGCGGACGCCAACCGGGTGCAGCGCGGCGGTCCGGCCGGACCCGGCGGCCGTGGTGGACC
>DATLHN010000566.1:0-2254 GCA_035539875.1 Armatimonadaceae bacterium | reverse complement strand
CACTTCGCGGGCGAGCACGCGTCCCTGACCCACGCCTGGATACAGGGCGCGATTGAATCCGGCCTGCGCGCGGCGGCGGAAATACACCGCGAGTAGGCGGCGGGCACGCTGCGAACGGCGGCCGAATCCGGGGTATATTCTGAACAGGTCCTCGTTGGAAAGAAAGCAAGGAAGCTGCCATGAAACCTATCCCTACTGCCGTCGCGCGAGCCTTCACGCTCATCGAACTTCTGGTCGTCATCGCCATCATCGCGATCCTGGCCGCCATCCTCTTCCCCGTCTTCGCCCAGGCGCGCGAGAAGGCGCGGCAGGCGGCCTGCCTGTCGAACACGAAGCAGATCGCCCTCGCGGTCCAGATGTACGCGCAGGACTACGACGAGATGCTGCCGATCATCGGCGACAACGCCCAGCTGCGCGGCCGGTGGCAGCACCAGATCCTGCCCTACATCAAGAGCGCCGCGGTCTTCACCTGCCCGAACATTCCGGACAACGCGTGGCGGCCCGCGACCACGCCCGGGGCGCTCGGGACAGACGACCGGAGCGGCTACGGCTGGAACGGCGCGCTCAACTACGACAACCGCGGCAGCACCTACCCGGCCAACCCCGGCTGGACGCTCGGCGAGATCGTGAAGCCCGCCGAGACGATCATCGTCGGCGACGTCTCCTACGACGGCGCGCCGGGCTACTACATGTACCCGCGCAACCCGAAGCTGGCGGGCACAAGCGGCATGGGACCGTTCTACTACCCGCAGTTCCGCCACAACACGACCCAGACGATCAACTACCAGGACACGCGCTTCAACGTGACCCGCGTGTTCCCGATCGCGGGCCGCGCGAACTTCTGCTTCCTCGACGGCCACGCGAAGTCGCTGGACGTCGACACCGCGTTCAAGGAAGCGCCCGTCGTGAACGGCGTCCCGCGCGAGGACGGCCAGCCGCTCAGCACCACGGCCGCGCCCAACGAGACGACCAGCCACACCAGCCGCTACCTCCTGTGGAACATCTACTGACCTCGGGTATCCTCTAAGGGACCGGACGACGCTCCCCCGCCCCGGCGGGGGAGCGTCCCTACCTCCCCGCACCCGAGGAAGACGCCTTGCCAGACGAACCACGCTACACCCGCCGCGGCCTCGCCGCCCGCCTCGCCCTGCTCGGCCTGACCGCCGCGAGTGCCGCTTCCGAAGCCTCCGGACAACAGCGGCAGCAGAACGCGCCGCCCCCGCCGCCCGCGACGCTCGGGCTGGAGCAGGGGACGATCGCGCTCGACACGCCGGACTTCGCCGTCACGCTGGCGAAGGCGTCGCAGACGGTCACGGCGCTGCGGCCGAAGGCGGCAGGCACGGGCTCCCCCTTCGACTTCACGCCCGCCGACCGGCAGGAAGCGCGGGCGTCCGACGGCTTCTACCACCTGGGCGACCTGACGCTCCGGGTGCGCGCGGGGGTCGGCGGGTCGGGGCCGTGGCGCGAGCTTTCCACGGCGGCGAAGCGCGCCCCGGTGCGGGCGCTGCCGGTGTCCTCCGCGGCGCTGGCGTCCGCCGACCTGTCCCCCACCCTGCCGCCCGACTCGCCCGTGCGGGTGACGCGGACGTGGGCGCTCGACCGGGACGGGCGGCTCGCGCTGCGGTTCGCCGTCACCAACCCGGGAGACCGCGAGATCGAGATCGGCGCGCTCGGCATCCCGATGGTCTTCAACAACCACATCACCGGGCGGTCGCTGGAGCAGGCGCACGAGACCTGCTCGTTCTCCGACCCGTACGTCGGCCGGGACGCGGGCTTCCTCCAGGTGACGCGCCTCAGCGGCGCGGGTCCCGCGCTCGTCGTCGTGCCCGAGGCCGGGACGCCGTTCGAGGCGTACCACCTCCTGCCCGAGCCGATGCGCCCCAACCAGACGTTCGAGGGGACGTTCGCCTGGGCGGCGCACACGTGGGCGTTCGGACAGAACGAGTGGAAGGACGCAGACCCGTGGAACCCGTGGACTTCCGCGACGCTCGCCCCGGGCGAGACGCGCACGTACGGCGTCCGGTTCCTCGTCTCCCCGTCGATCCGCGCCATCGAGGAGACGCTCGCGGCCAACGGTCGCCCGGTGGCGGTCGGCGTGCCCGGGTACGTCCTGCCCGCCGACGTCGAGGGAAAGCTGTTCCTGAAGTACGGGAGCCCGGTGCGGAAGGTCTACGCCGAGCCGCCCGGGGCGCTGGACGTTCGCAAGGAGAAGTCCGAGGCGAACGGCGCGGGCTGGTACGCCTACGCCCTGAAG
>DATLHN010000565.1:0-1649 GCA_035539875.1 Armatimonadaceae bacterium | reverse complement strand
GCCGTGGGGCCCGGGCGGCCGTCGCGCGCCCCCGGCGGACTCATCCACTGCACCGGGCGCAGCGCCGACGACTGCGTCGTGTCGGGCCCGCTGGCGAACGTCGAGCCCGCCCCGCTGCCCCTGCCGGGGCCGGGCGGCCTGGGCGCCGCTCCGGACGACGGCGTCGGCGTCGAGCAGGACCCGCCGCCGGACGCCGACAGCCCCGACGCGCCGGTCCAGAACGAGGTGCGGCCGCGGGCGGTGCCTGCCGTCGCGCCTGTGCCGGCCGAGCTGGCCAAGGCATTCGGCGGCCTCGTGAGCCCGAGTGCGTCCGACTGGCTCCCCTGGCAGCGCACCACCCTGCGCTGGAAGCGGGTGGCGCGCGCCACGGGCTACAACGTGCAGGTCTTCCGCGGCCGGCGGCGCGTCATGAACGCCTGGTCGCGCGACACCCGCCTGCGGGTGCCCTTCGGCATCCTCAAGCAGGGACGCACCTACGTCTGGGTCGTCTGGCCGGCCAACGGCCCCCGCCGGGTGGCGCGCTTCGCGCTCCCCGTCGGGCGATCGACGTTCGCCGTCACCCTCCGGCCGCGGCTCGTCTTCCGCGCCCGCGGGCGCCGCGCCAGCGTCGCGGAGGTGCGGCCGCACATCCCCCTCGGCGCGCTGCGCCTGCGCCGGCCCGCCGGGCCGCGCGGCGACGTGCCCTCGGTCGTGGCCATCAACGGCCGCGGCCGCTTCACCCTTCCGATCTCGAAGCGGGCCGCGGAGCGGCTGGCAGCGGTCCTCGCGGACCGCGGCCCCGAGCCGCCCGTGGGCCTGCGCGGGCCGGGGCGCGCATGAGCCGCCCCGGAGCAGAGCGCCGCCGGAGGACGCCTCCGGCGCGCTGATCCACCAGGGGCCGGCCTCGGCGGCATCCGGGGCCCGGACCCCCCTCCGACGCATCACAGAAAGGACCACCAACCGTGCGATCACGAGCACGTCAGCGACGGCTGCTCGCCCTGCCCCTCGCGGCGACAGCGGCCGCCGTCGCCGTCGCCCTGGCGCCGCCCTTCAGCGGCGCCTCATCCCACCGCGAGGCGCCCTCGATCTCCCAGGACCCGACGGCCGACAACACGGACGTCTACGCCTTCCGCTCCCCGGACGCGCCCGACACCGCGACCCTGGTCGCGAACTTCGTGCCGTTCGAGGAGCCGGCCGGCGGTCCGAACTTCTACCGGTTCTCGGACGACGTGAAGTACGAGATCAAGGTCGACAGCACCGGCGACGCCCGCCCGGACGTGACCTACGAGTTCAGGTTCGACACCACGACCAAGAACCCGGCCACGTTCCTCTACAACACCGACAAGATCACGTACGACGCCCAGCGCGGCGCGTATACCAACCTCAACCTGGTCCAGACCTACACCGTCCGCAAGATCACGCGCGACGGGAAGGGCAAGACCTACGTCAAGACCCTCGGCCGGGATCTCCTGACCCCGCCGAACAACGTCGGCCCGCGCTCGACGCCGAACTATGAGTCGCTCGTCACGCCGGCGATCCAGAACGTCCGCGACGGCATCAAGGTGTTCGCCGGCCAGCGGGACGACCCGTTCTACGTGGATCTCGGCGGCACGTTCGACCTGCTCGGCTTCCGGAGCGCGCCCCCCGGCGCCTTCAGCATGGGCGGCGTC
>DATLHN010000564.1:0-6817 GCA_035539875.1 Armatimonadaceae bacterium | reverse complement strand
CTGAACGACGCGTCGGAGGTCAAGATGCGCTCCAGCGCGCCCGCCGCGGAACACGGCTCGCAGCCCGCCGAGCACGAGAAGACGACCCTGACGCTGGAACTCCCCATCAAGAAGCCCAACGTCACCGTCCCCGTAATCGAGATCTTCCTCAAGTAACCCGCCTTCCCGCCCGGATGCGCAACAGCTACAACGGGCAATAACGTATGAGCGGGTGCGATGAGACGCGCGCACCCGCGCCGGGAGCCGTATTCATGCCGATCACTACCACACCCGACACGCTCACCGAGGAGCAAGTCGAACACTTCCGTACGCAGGGGTTCGTGCACATCCCCGGCGTCATCTCGCCCGAGGAGGCGAAGGAGTTCTACGCGGCGGCGCTGGACGTCGCGGGTCGGACGACGAGCCGCTCCCACGGGGTCTTCCTCCAGCACGTCAACGTCTGGGCCGAGGATGAGGCGATGAAGCGGCTGACGCTGCACCCGAACGTCGGTGCGGTGGCCCGGAAGCTGGCCGGGGTGCCGCTGCGCCTCTGGCACGACCAGATCCTCATCAAGGAGCCGCACAACAACGTCGCCACGGAGTTCCACCAGGACCAGCCCTACTGGCCGCACCAGGGTTCGTCGCACCCGATCTCCGCGTGGATCGCGCTCTGCGACGTTCCGGTGGAAAAAGGGTGCATGACGTTCCTGCCCGGCTCGCATCGGCGCACCGATCTCCCGGCCCAGAACCTGCGCTCGGCGTCCAGCCTGATGGAGATCTGCCCGGACTTCGTCTGGTCGCCGCGCGTGACCGTGCCGCTCAAGGCGGGCGACTGCACGTTCCACCACGGGCGCTGCGCGCACATGGCGACGCCGAACTTCACGGACGACCCGCGCGTCGCGCACATCGTCATCTTCATGGACGCCGACACGCGCTACTCGGGCGCGCGGCACGTGGTGACCGACCCGCTCGGCCTGACTCCCGGCGACGTCCTGGAGCACGCGTTGTTCCCGCGCGTGAAAGAGGAAGGGTAGACAGCCGTACGCGTGAACCCCCGGGCCGGCAGGAGGAACGAACAGAGCATGGACGCAAAGAAACCGACCCTGATGATCACACTGCTCGGCGCGGCGGTCCTCACCCTGGGCTGCCTGCGACCCGGCTCCTCCGCCATCAACCCGAAGCGCATACCGCAGCAGAAGCCGACCGCGAGCGACTTCGGCGCGGCGGCCGGCCTGGACCAGCCGCTGCGCCGCTTCGGCGTCGCCCTGTTCCGGAACCGCGTAAAGGCCAGTCCCGACGCGAACGTGTTCCTCTCGCCGGTGAGCCTGTCGCAGGCGCTGGCGATGACGATGAACGGCGCGGGCGGCGCGACCCGGGACGCGATGGCGAAGACGCTCGCACTGGACGGCCTGCCGCTGGACCAGGCGAACGCGAACTCGTCCGCGCTGGCGCGCGTGGTCGCCGGCGAGAGCGAGGGCGTGACGGTGCGCATCGCCAACGCGCTCTGGGCGAACACGGGCGTGACCTTCGCCCCGGACTTCGCCGCCCGGGTGGGCGCGGGCTACGGCGCGCGGACGACGACCCTGGACATGGCGCGAGAAGGCGCGCCCGCGATCAACGCCTGGGTCAGTAAGGAGACCGCGGGCAAGATCGACTCCATCGTGCAGCCGGCCGACCTCGCCCGGGCGACCACGGTGCTGACGAATGCGGTCTACTTCAAGGGCACCTGGACCGCGCCGTTCCCGAAGGAGGCGACGAAGGACGGCCCATTCACGGTCGCGCCCGGGAGCGTGAAGACGCTGCCCTTGATGCGCCAGAAGGAGAGTCTGGATTACGCCGAGGGCGACGGCTACAAGGCCGTGCGCCTCGGGGTCGGCCCCGCTCCGAAGCCGGGCGACGCCAACCAGACGCCGGTGCGCCGCCCCGCGCTCTACTTCCTGCTGCCGGACGAGGACACCAACGTGGGCGCGCTCGCGGCGAAGATGGACGCGCAGGCGTGGGACGCCGCCACGCGGCGGCGCGGCTTCGCCCGGCGCGACGTCGATCTGACACTGCCGCGCTTCAAGGTGGAGTACGGGGCGGCGATGAAATGGCCGCTCTCCGACCTGGGCATGGGGATTGCCTTCGGCGGCAACGCGGACTTCGCGCCGATGGGCCTGAAGGGCGACGCCATCGGCGAGGTGCTCCACAAGGCGGTGTTGGAAGTGAACGAGGAGGGGGCCGAGGCCGCCGCCGCGACCGCCGTGGTGGTCACGCGCGCCGCGGCGCAGCCGGAGCCGCCGGTCCGCCTGGTCTTCGACCGCCCGTTCCTAGTGGCGATCCGCGACGACACTACCGGGGCGCTCCTGTTCCTCGGCCTGGTTCGCGACCCGCAGGCACTGTAGAACGCATTTCCAAAGCAAAACGCCCCCGGCGCGCGGTCGCGCCGGGGGCGTCTCCACGTCCGCCTAGCGGATGGCGCTCGCCCGCGCGGGCGGCCAGAAGACGACCACAGCGCGGCCCACCACCCGGTGCTCCTCCAGCTCGCCCCAGATGTGCGAATCCTTGGAGTGGTTCCGGTTGTCGCCGAGCATGAACAGGTTCCCCGGCGGCACGCGGAACGGCGGGGCGTTCGGGTCGTCCGGGAAGTGGTAGTCCGGGTCTTCCTTGGTGTACGGCTCGTCCTGCACGGCCCCGTTGATCAGGGTCTGGCCCGGGGTCAGCTCGATCTTCGCCCCCGGGCGCGACAGTTTGTCGGCGATCTGGGCCTTGTCCACGCGCTCGGCGCCGTCGACCAGCAGGTGGTCCGGGAAGATCTTGAGTGACACCTCGGGAGAGATGCCCAGGCGGTCCCTCAGGTACTCGTGGAGGTTCGCCATCCCCTCGGCGTTGGGGTCGATGGTCTCGCCGTCGATCACGAGGCGCGGCGGGCGCACCTGCACCGTGTCGCCCTCCTTGGCGATGAGCCGCTTGATGTAGTCCTGCCCGGCGATGCCGTCCGTCGCCTTCAGCGGCGCGGAGAACACGACCACGTCGCGCCGCTGCGGCTCGCGCCAGCGGTACATGAACTTGTCGACGATCAGGCGGTCGCGCTTGAGCAGCGTGTTCTCCATCGACTCGGACGGGATGTAGAACGCCTGGGCGACGAACGGGCGGATGAGCAGGAACGCCAGTATCAGGACGAAGTTCACCGTGTCGCAGGTCTCGGAGACGGTGCGCGCCCAGCCGTCCTTGACGCGGGAAAGGACGATGCGCAGGAGGGTGAGCCCCACGACGATGGCGACGATGACGACCGGGCTGATGTTCGCCAACTGGTCGGTGAGCTGCGTGTTCGGTTCCATAAAGTCGCTTTAAGACAAAGGGAGTTTGCCGGGACGCGGGCAGTCCGCGGTGGCGGCGGAGCGGCGAGGCTGTTCCTAATGTAGTTACCGCCGCGGGCGCGGGAGTGTTCCGCCCAACTACTCACTATACCACCGGCGCGGCAGGCCCGAGCGGGAGCAGTACGGTAAAACGCGAGCCCCGGCCCAGTTCGCTCTCCACGGTGACCGTGCCGCCGTGGGCTTCGACGATGTGCTTTACGATAGCCAGGCCCAGCCCGGTTCCCCCGACCTGCCCGTCGCCGCCCTGGAAGCGGCGCGCGCGGTCCGCCCGCCAGAACCGCTCGAAGATGCGCGGCACGTCCTGCGACAGGATGCCGATTCCCGTGTCCTCCACGGTCACCGCCGCCGCCGACCGGAGGCGCGGGTCCGGCCTCGCGTCGCACCACGCGGTAACGGCGCCGCCCCCGGGGGTGTACTTGACGGCGTTGTCCAGCAGGTTGAAAAGGACCTGGTCGATCTCGCTCGGGTCGGCTTCCACCGGGAGCGGTCCGCCACCCGGACGCACGACCAGCGTCACGTTCCGGCGCTCGGACTGCGCGGCGAGACGCGCGGCAACGTCGTCCAGGAGTTGGGAAAGGTCGAAGCGGGTCTTCTCCCGCTGTCCGGATTCGGCGCGCGACAGCTCCAGCAGGTCCGAGGAGAGGCGCACGAGGCGGTCGGCCTCACGGATGATCGTCTCCAGAAAGCGCGGTCCGACCTCGGCGTCCGCCATCGCGCCGTCCAGCAGCGTCTCCGCCATCGCCCGGATCGAGGCGAGCGGGGTGCGCAGTTCGTGAGAAACGTTGGCCACGAACTCGGTGCGGACGGTCCGCAGACGGCGTATCTCCGTCTGATCCGAGAGGGCCATCAATGCGCCGCCGCCGCGCGAGTCGGATACCGGCGTCACCCGCGCGCGGACGACCTGCTCCCGCGCGCCGACCAGCCGAACCTCCGTCTCGCGTGGCAGCCCCGTCGCCAGGGCATCGGCGAGCAGGCCCGAGAGCGCACGCATGTGCGTGGCCTCCAGGACCGTCTGCCCGATCAGTTCCCCGGGCGGAGGCGGGTAGGAGTCGACGCCGAGGAGCAGGCAGGCGGGCTCGTTGACGGAAGCGATGCGCCCGGCGGCGTCGATCCCGAGCACGGCGTCGAAGACCGCCTCCGCCGGGATCTCCACCAGGGGGAGTTCGGCTTCCGAGGATTGCGGCGGGGGTAGCGGGGGCATCAGCTCTGGAACTTGTAGCCGACGCCGCGGACGGTCAGCAGGTACTGCGGCTTGCTCGGCTCCGGCTCGACCTTCTCACGAAGCCAGCGGATGTGGACGTCCACCGTCCGGTCGTCCACGTAGGCGTCCTCGCCCCAGACCCGGTCCAGCAGCGTCTGCCGGTCGTAGACCCGGCCCGGGTGCGACGAGAGCAGCGCCAGCATGTCAAACTCCTTGCGGGACAGGCCGAGCACCGCATCCTTCAGCCGGGCCTCGCGCTTCTCGATGTCGATGACCAGGCCGAGCGTCCCGGAGGCAACGTAGGCCGTGCTCGTGGAGAAGCCGCCCTGCTCGCCGTTAGCCCCCTCGCCGCTGGACGGCAGGGCGGCGCGGCGCAGCAGCGCCTTGACCCGGGCGATCAGCTCGCGCATCCCGAACGGCTTGGTCAGGTAGTCGTCCGCGCCGCCCTCCAGGCCCTGCACACGGTCGCCCTCGGCGACGCGCGCCGTCAGCATCAGGATGGGCACGGAGCTGCCCCCCTGGCGGATGAGGCGGCAGACGTCAAAGCCGCTGCCCGAGGGGAGCATGACATCCAGGATCACGAGGTCGGGCTTCTTCTCCCGGAACAGGCGCAGCGCGGCGTCCGCGTCACCGGCGACCAGCGGCGAAAACCCCTGAAGCCGCAGATTGTAGGTCACCGCGTCCACGATGGCGGACTCGTCGTCCACGACCAGAATTCGCGCGGAGGTCGTGGCGCCGTCGGCGAGGGCAGAGCCGGAAGATGAGGGTGTCGTCATGGGGGCCTGCTCCTGCTGTGTCGCCATCGTCCTGTCCTTTGTCCTGCACGGGGGGCGCGGAAGAAGTAGGGACGCGCGGGGCGGCGCGAGCCCGCACGCATCCCTCCCCGATTTTACCGCATCTCGGGCCTTTCACGGCGTTTCGCGCGATTTGACATACCGTCCCTCAGGTAATTACAATATGTCAGAATCACCTCTTGGGGAGGCCATACCGCAGGAATGAACGTCGACGATAGCGGCGGCGGCAGGGACTCAGTGGCGCGTCCCGCGAAGGCGGGCAAGAAGGCCAAAGCGGCTCGTGGCGAAAAGAGCGAGAAGGGCGAAAGGGGCGAGGTCCTCGCGCAGGTGCGTCGCCTCGCCGAGGACCTCGCCGCGCTCCGGTCGGAGTTCGTCCGCCTCGGAACTAACACCGCTGCCACAGCAGGCGACGCCCCCGACAGCAAAGCCCGGAAGCGCGCGGCGGGCGCGAGCGCGGCAGACACTGCCGTCGCCAGCGCGGACCGGACCGCGGAGGAGCTTGCCCGGCATCTTCGCGCGGCGGTGGCGGCCACGGGGATGCCCGCCGTCGCGATAGGCTTCGCGCTCCCAACCAGCGGCCCGGACGACGCCGCGTCAGCGGAAACGGGTGCCGCCGCCGTGGCCACCGGCGGCGACCTTATGGACGCGCCGCGTGAGGAGCGCGAGGCGCGCGCCGCGCGCCTCGGGTTCGCCCTGTCGTCGCCGCAGAAGGTCGCCCTCGCCCGCCTGCTGCTCCTGGACGGCCCCCAGGGCGCGGCGCAGCTCGGCGCGGGGGCGGGGCTGACGACCGGTTCCCTCTACCACCACCTGCGCGACATGCAGCACGCGGGCGTCATCGCCCCGGCGGGTCGCAGCCGCTTCGCGCTTACCCCCCTCGGCAGCCACGCCACCCTGACGCTTCTCGCCCTGGCAGCCCGCCATCCGTCCGCCTGACCCCTGTCCTCCGGGCCGCGGAAAGCGCGCAAAATAACCGGCGGACCTGGTGCTGAAAACGCGCAATGTCCGCATATAATGTCAGGGACCTGGCGAAGGATTTAACGACGTTTTAAGAACCCGCGGTTGCGGCGGGACGCCGCAACCAACCGCTCGCTCGCGCTCCCCGTGGCAATGAAGCTGCGCCCTCCGGATAGCGCGGGCGAGCCAGCGCAATCGCCCTGATAGCCCAGGCAGGCACACGCAACCAGAATTCCGATGATTTCGTGTCGTTGTGACGAATCCGACGACGGACCGGGCCTGCGCTGCCGCTCCCTCCGCTCGCCGTGTTCGGTACCTTCCTGACGCTTCCCCGCGGGGGTACGTCTGCGGAAAGGATCGTCCTATGGTTTCGTGGTCCCTGCCGCGTCGCCGCCGTCTCACGCTGCCGCTCGCGCCGCTGCTCGCCGTGGTCTTCGCCGTCTGCCTGACGGGCCCGGGCGGCGGCGGTCTCTTCGGGAGTGCCGCCCACGCCCAGACAGAATCGGGCGTCGGCCTGGAGCCCCCGGTGC
>DATLHN010000563.1:0-1589 GCA_035539875.1 Armatimonadaceae bacterium | reverse complement strand
CCTCGATCCGCTCCCACCGGATGCCCGCCGTATGGCCCGGAGGCGGCGACGCGCCCGCCGGGAGGTATAGCCACTCCCCCGCGAACAGCACCGTGAACCCGAGCGGGGCGAGGTCCAGCGCGTGGTAGCTGTCCTTGACCGCCCACTCTCCGGGAAGTTCGGACGACCCAGCGAGCGACCGAACGCACGCCGTCTGCTCCTCTGATACCTCGGGCGCGTCGGTCAGCGTGACGACGTTCGGGTAAAAGGGCGGTGTCTCCCGGCGGTTGAGCCAGCAGACGCCCTCCCGAAACTCGCCGGGTCGGCCGTGCGCGCGGCAGACAGCATCGCACCAGAGCGCGTTGTTGCGCACCGCCTCGTGGAGCAGGGAATCGGCCACGGCCGCCTGCCTACTTCCCGTCGGCCCGCAGGCTGGCGCAGAGCAGTTCCTCGTCGTTTCGGGCGAAGACGTGCTGGTTGGCGAAGGCGGGGTGCGACCAGGCGGCCCCGCCGCGCTGGTCGAACTGGCCCAGCGTCGGCTTGATGAGCTGCGCCCGCCCGATCTCTTCGTAACCCTTCGGCGTCAGACGGGCGAGGATGAGCTGCCCCTTCTCGTTGAAGATCCAGGTCCGGTCCCCGTTCTGAACCAGGTGCGCGGTCGCCCACATGGCGCGCGGCATGATTGTCTTCTCCTCCCAGAGCCGGTCGCCGGTCTTCGCGTCCAGGCAGCGCAGTTCCCCGTAGAAGTCGATGCCGTAGACGGCGTCGCCCCGCACGATGGGGGTTGCCATCAGCGTCTGGAGAGCGTCCGTGTTGCGCGCGTTCTGCCCCCGACGCGCCCAGACCTTCTCCGCCGTCGGCTGTTCCTTGCCGAGCCGCAGCATCAGGGAGCCTTCCGAGGAGCCGGTCACGAAGAGCCAGTCCTTGTGGACGACGGGCGTCGTGATGATGCCGATCGGCGCGCCGCGCGCCGGGAACGGCTGCTCCCAGTAGAGCTTCCCGGTCTGCGGGTCGAGGCCGACCAGTCGCTCCGCCGTCCAGCAGACGAGCACGCGCTTCCCCGCCTGGTCTATGACCACCGGGGACGAATACGTGGCGCGGTCGGGCAGGGCGCGCCACGCCTCCTTCCCGGTCTTGCGGTCGAGGGCGATCAGCGCGGCGTCGCCGCTGCCGCCGACGAAGACGATCAGGAGGTCGCCCTCCACGAGCGGGGCCGCCGCGATCCCCCAGTCGGGCATTCGTATCTTGTACTCGCTGTTGAGGTCCTTGCTCCAGAGGAGCGTGCCCTTCGCGGCGTCGAAGCAGTGCAGGTTGCCCATCGAGCCGAGGGAGTAGGCGCGCCCGTCGCTTACCGTGACCGAGGCGCGGGGGCCGTTCGGGAAGCTGACCCCCTTGTAGACGCAGTCGTACTCGTGCGTCCAGAGTTTCTTGCCGGTCTGCCAGTCGAAGCAGTGAACGCGCTCGACCTCCTTCGGCTCGGTCACGCGGTCGGTGACGTACACCCGGCCGTCCGCGACCGTCGGCCCGCTGTAGCCGTTGGAGACGGGGACGCGCCACCGGACCTTAAGTTCCGGCCCCGCCAGCTTCTCGACCACGCCCTTCTCCGCCCA
>DATLHN010000562.1:0-2153 GCA_035539875.1 Armatimonadaceae bacterium | reverse complement strand
TCCGGCTTCTTACCCGCGTGGCGCGGGTCCTGGTTGCCGCCGATGTAGTACCAGGGCCAGCCGTAGAAGCCGCCCGGCTGCACGCGCGTGACGTAGTCCGGGACCAGGTGGTCGCCCAGATTGTCGCGCTCGTTGACGCTCGTCCAGACGTCGCCGGTGTCCGGGTGGATCGCGATGCCGACGGGGTTGCGGATGCCCCAGGCGAACGTCTTCTCGTTCTTGCCGTCCGGCGTGAACTCCAGGATGGTGGCGCGCCGGTTCTCCCGCGTGTCGTCGTCCACATTGCTGCGCGACCCGACCGATACCAACATCCGCTTCCCGTCCTTGCTGAAGTCGACGTCGCGGGTCCAGTGCCCGCCGCCGCCGACCTGCTCGCGCCCGCTCGGGATGTCGCTGACGACCGTCTCCGGCGTCCCGCCCGCCTTCGTGTCGCCGCTCTTGTAGGCGAAGCGCACGACGCTGTCCGTGTTGGCGACGTAGACGTACCGGGGGTTCGCCCCGCTCGGCCAGAACGCGATGCCGAACGGGCGGCGGAGCCCCTCCGCGAAGACGGCGTTCACCTCGGGCTTGCCGTCGCCGTCGGCGTCGCGCAGCACGCGCACCCGGCCCGGGTTGCTCTCTGCCACGAAGACGTCGCCGTTCGGCGCGGTCATGACGACGCGCGGGTTGTTGAGGCGGGTGGCGTACTCGGTGACTTCGAAGCCCGCCGGGGCCTTGGGCCATGCGCCCTCCGGGCGGGGCACGACGCGCGGGCCGTTGCGCGCGGACTCCGTGTCGTACGGCTTCGGCATGTCCGCGGCGGTGATCAGACGGCGCACGCCGGGCGCGTCCGTGGTCCAGTCGCCGAGCGCCTCGTTGCCGGTCAGAACGCCCTTCGGCGCGCGCGCCTTCAGGGCGGCGGCGGTCTTCAGCGGGTCGGCGTCCGCCGGTTTTACCGGCGTCCCGGGGGTGGCCATCATGTCCCCCTGCGGCTCGGGCACGGACGCGCCCGCGCTCGGAGTGAGACCGGACCGGGGTCCGCACGCGGCTCCGGCAGCGGTCAGACCGCCCATCAGGCAGAGACAGGCGGAGGCGAAAAGAAGTCGACGATTGGGCAACGGCATGACGAGGGGACTTTCCGCGCCGCGCATTTCGGCGGCGATGTGGGGGTGTGTCTCGATTATACCCGCCTCCTCGCGACCGTACGCGTCGCCCCCGGAACCTCACCCCGTACCCATCTGTCTCTTTATATGGAGATTGGCAAACGGGTTGTGACTGTCCCAGAAGCCGATCCCGCTGTACAATAAACGTATTACCGAGAAAATATAATACAGTTTTTATCAGGAGCGGCAACAGCTATGACTGTCGTGGTGGGAGCGGGCGGGGGGCATCCGGGTCTTGCCCCCCCTTCCGCCGGAAAAAACCAGGGTACCATTGGCGGCAACAACGGGCGCGGCTCGGGCGAGGACACCCTGGAGCGCGCCACGCAGGAGCGCGGCAGGCGTCTGCTGACCGACCTGCGCCGCGAGGAAAAGAAGATCGGCAAGCCGACGGACGCGTTCTACGACCGCCTGATCGCGCTGACCACCGGTGACGACAAGCTCAAGGTGGAGCTATTCCGCTTCGTGGACGCGCTCCCGGCGCTCAAGACGCCCGAGGCCGTCGCACAACACCTCGAGGAGTACCTGGTGCGGCCCGACATCAAGCTGCCGCCCGGCGCGGCGAAGCTGCTCCAGGCGCTCGGCGGCACGAACCTGACGCGCAAGATGCTGGCGGCGGGCGCGCAGGTCGGCGCGCGCCAGATGGCGCGCCGGTTCATCGCGGGCAAGGACGCGCGCGAGGCGACCGCGGCCATCGAGCGGCTCCGGAAGCAGAACCTGACGTTCACCCTGGATCTGCTCGGCGAGGCGGTCACCAGCGAGGCGGAGGCGTTCGCCTACCAGGCGAAGTACCTCGACATGATCCGGGACCTCGCGGTCATCAGTCGGCGCTGGTCCGACAATCCGCAGACCGACGCCGCCCCGTTTGGCCCGGTCCCGAAGGTCAACGTCTCGGTGAAGCTTTCGTCGCTCTACGCCCGCTTCGACCCGATGGCCGCCGACGCGACCGCGGAGGCGGTGAAGGAGCGACTGCGCCCCATCCTCTCCGAGGCGAAGCGCCACGGCATGTTCGTG
>DATLHN010000561.1:0-1916 GCA_035539875.1 Armatimonadaceae bacterium | reverse complement strand
ACGCCCGCCAGCCCCCCGGCCGCGCCCCCCGAACTGGTCGGCGCGCAGCCGGTCGCGGCGGGAGGTCCTGCCGCCGGTGTGCGCGGTGCCGGAGGCGCGCCGAGGCCGCCTGCCGCGGTGCAGATCTACCCCGCGCTGGGCAATATGTTCCTGCGCGGGCCGACCAACGTCACCGTGTACGGATACCTGCCGGTCATGCCGATGGTGCTCATCTCCGGGCTGCTCATGGTGGTGGTCTCGCTGATGACGCGCCCGCCGAGCCAGGCGACGCTGGACAAGTACTTCCCGCCGCGCGGCGGGGCGGCGCGGCGGGAACCCGCCGAGGCGCCGGGTGGCTGAAGCCGCCGGACCGATTTTAGAAAGCAGAACGATACGTGGCTGAGGAAAACGTGAAGTCTGAGGACGTACAGGCCGCCGCGGAGCGGCTCGACGCCCACGTGCGCGAGATCATCGACTGGCATTTTTCGCCGGAGACGGGCTGCCCGTTCTGGCTGGAGTGGGCCGAGAAGACCGGCTTCGACGCGCGGGCCGAGGTCCGCTCCGTCGGCGACCTGATAAAATTCCCGCACTTCCAGGACGAGTGGCTGCGCGACGAGCCGAACGAGCGGTGGATACCGAAGCCCTACGAGGGACGCCCGTTCCTCGTCTTCGAGACGGGCGGCACGACCGGGATGCCCAAGCAGCGCATCGGTTGGGAAGACCACCTGCGCGACTACGAGGAGTTCTCGGAGACACTGGACGAGTCCGCGTTCCCGCACGGCGGTAACTGGCTGATGCTCGGCCCGACCGGCCCGCGCCGCCTGCGCGTCGCCATCGAGCACCTGGCGCACGTGCGCGGTGGCTCCTGCTACCACGTGGACCTCGACCCGCGCTGGGTCAAGCGCCTGATCGCCGAAAAGGACTTTGAGACGGCGAAGCGCTACAAGAAGCACGTCGCCGAGCAGGGCGCGGTCATCCTCAAGAACCGCAAGGTTTCCTGCCTCTTCACGACCCCGCTGCTCCTCGAAGCGCTGGACGAGTTCGTGAACGTCCCCGACGCGGGCATCAAGGGCGTGTTCTGCGGCGGGACGCAGATGACGCCGCAAACGGTACGGTTCCTCTCGGAGGAGGTACTGGACAACCGCGCGCAGTTCGTCCCGACCTACGGCAATACGTTGATGGGCCTGGCGTGCAGCCGCCCGCTGACGGCGAAGGACGACTGGAGCATCACCTACCACGCGCCGCAGCCGCGCGCCGTCCTGCGGGTGGTCGATCCCGACGAAACCGCGCGGACCGTGGATTACGGCGAGTGGGGGCGCGTCGAGCTGAGCACGCTGACCAGGGAACTGTTCATGCCCCGCTTCCTGGAGCGGGACGAGGCGATCCGGCGGCAGCCCTGGGGCCGCTTCCCGTGGGACGGCGTCGGCGAGGTCCGCCCCTTCGGCGCGCTGGAGCAGAAGACCATCGAAGGGGTGTACTGAGATGTCCGTCCCCTACCTCCCGGTCCTGCGCCGGGGCCAGCCGTACGACAGCCTCGACCGGAACGAATTGAAGAGTGTCCGCACGGGCGAGCCGGTGGCGACGGTCGGGCAGGCCAACGCCGCGCTCATCCGGCGCGACCTGCGCCGCGGGGCGGGCGAAGCGCGCGCCGCCCTGCGCGCCCTGAGCGTCGCGCGCCTGCTGGAGATCAGCGCGGCGGCGGGCCGCCTCTTCCTGGAAGAGTCCCTGCCGCTCGGCGACGGCGGCTCGCAGACGCCCCAGGAGTACGTCGAGGCGCTCTCGGCGACCAGCGGAATGCCGCACGTCCTCGTCCGGCGCAACATGGCCAAGGTCCACCAGGTCTTCACCGAGATGCCGACCATCCTCAAGGGCCTGACGCGGGGCATGGATCCGGCCGTTCTCGACACCGGCAGCGGCGAGCAGTCCGGGGTGCCCGT
>DATLHN010000560.1:0-4292 GCA_035539875.1 Armatimonadaceae bacterium | reverse complement strand
TCCCAGCACGGCTCGTTGACGGGACTGACGTAGTCGAAGGGCAGTCCCTCCCGCTCGAAGTGCCTCAGGACGGTCACCAGGAAGCGGGCGAAGTCCGGCTCTCGCCCGCGCGGGAGGTTGGTCGAGCCCTCGTCCGGGTCGCAGTAGGCGTGGCCGTTCGCGGTCATCCAGACCGGCGGACTGTTGACGAACGCCAGGGTCTGCTCTACCCCGCGCGCCTTCGCCGCGCGCAGGAACCACTGCTGGCCCGCGTGCGCGTCCGGGTCGAACGGCCCGTCCGGGCCGCGCCGGAAGCACTCGATCGCGCGCCAGGGGTGCCAGGCGCGGTCGCGGTCCGTGCGGTCGCTCCCCGCGCCTATGTTGAAGCGCCAGAGCGAGAGGCCGATCCCCTCCTCGCGCGAGAACAGCAGGTCGGCGAGGCGGTTCTTGTCCTCGTCTCCCCAGGCGCGCCCGATGGGGTCCATGCTCCACGCCCCGGACGCCCCGAAGTTGTCGATGACCTGCCGCCGCGCGCCGGTCTCGACGTACACCGTGATCGCGCCTTCGTCACTGCTCCGCTCGGCCCCCTTTGAGTCCGCCATTACGCCTCCCAGGAGCCAGCTTCCGGCGGCCCCGCAAAGCAGGTCACGCCGCACGATCTTCCGCCTGCCCGTGTTCGTTTCACCCATGCTCAAGTATTTTACCGGCATCGCGCACGTTCCCCACGCTAAAAGAAAAGTACGGGAACCGGTTTTTAATCCGATAATCTGTGCTACAATGCGCGCAAGAACCGGTTTTTGCGCACAGGGTTGCTCGCAAACTCCCTTTTTCGCCATGTCATTGACGCGATCTAACAACCACCCGCCTTGCACGATACAGGACGTCGCCCGGGCGCTGGGGATCAACAAGTCCACGGTGTCGCAGGCGCTCTCCGGCAAGGGAACCCTCTCGCAGGCGACCCGCACCCGGGTGCTCTCGGTCGCCCGCGAGATGGGGTACCGCCCCAACCCGCTCGCGCAGCGCCTCGCCCACCGCCAGAGCGGGAACATGGTCTGCATCGTCACCGGCATGCTCGACATCGGCCTCGGCACGAGCAAGGTGCTGCGCGTGCAGAACGAGCTGGCCGCGCGCTCCCTGGAGGTCCCCATCTACACGCAGGCCGGGCCGCCCGGGGAGCGGGGCGAGTCCCTGGCGGCCCAGGTGCAGCACCTTTGCCGCCAGCGCCCGCGGGCCATCGTCTGCGCGGGGTCCCTGCTGCCCCCCGGGGTCTTCGCCGAATTGGAGGCATACCGGCGCGACGGCGGCATCGTCGTCAGCTTCGACATGCCCGTGCCGCTGGCGTGCGACCAGGTCGTCTTCGACCGCGAAGACAACGCCTACCGGGCCGCCAAGCACCTGCTGGAGCAGGGGCACACACGGGTAGGACTCGGCATCTCCCGGATTCCCGAGGGGGTGCCCGAGGGGTGCGAACTTTCGCAGGCGATCCGCCTCCGCGGCTTTCGCCGCGCGCTCGAAGAGTCCGGCGTCGCCTTCCGCGACGACTGGGTCTTCTTCAACGGGGCTTACGAGGAGGGCGGCGAGGATATGGCCCGTCGCTTCCTGGCCTTGGAGGACCGCCCCACCGGCCTCTGCGTCGTCAACGACTACGTTGCCCTGGCCTTCATGAGCGAGGTCATGCGCGCGGGCGTCACCGTGCCGGAGACGCTGAGCATCGTCAGTCACGACGACCAGCCGATCGCCCGGCACTGCCCCGTCCCGCTGACGTCGGTCTCACACCCCGTCGAGAAGATCACACAGGCGGCCATTTCCCTGCTGACCGAGCGCCTGGACGGATACGACGGTCCGCCGCGCACGATCACCGTCCGGGGCGATCTGGTACCCCGCCGCAGCGTCGCTCCCCCGCCGCCGGCCGCGCCGGACGGCGGCACTCGTTTCGAAGGAGAAACCGATGAACCCACCTTGCCGTCCCGGCCCGGGTAAGAACTCCGCTTTCACTCTGATCGAGCTTCTCGTCGTCATAGCGATCATCGCGATCCTCGCCGCGATCCTGTTCCCCGTCTTCGCGAAAGCCCGGGACAAGGCCCGCCAGACCGCCTGCCTCTCGAACACCAAGCAGATCGGTCTCGCCATCCAGATGTACGCCCAGGACTACGACGAGTCGCTGGTGCCGCGCGTCATCCGCATCCCCTCCGGAGTCTACTGGGAGGCGATGTCCTGGCGACGCCTGATCTACCCGTACGTGAAGAACGCCGACGTCTTCAAGTGTCTCTCCAACCCGCGCAGCGAGATCATCGGGCGCGACAGCACGGACGCGAACCTGACGATGGCGGGCATCGACCCCGCCGGAGCGCCGCGCTTCGCCCTCTCCTACAACGCCAACGGCCAGGACGCCACCCTCACCCCCATGCAGCGCAGCGACCAGCCGAACCTGCTCACCCTCCCCCAGCTCACCCGGCCCGCGGAGCTGATCCTGATCGCCGAGGGCACGGTGGACGCCTCGGAGCTGCACCTCGGCCGCATCTACAACGACGTCACCGGCGGCCAGAAGCAGCTCTTCGCTGGCCACAGCGGCTTCACCAACTACGTCTTCGCCGACGGCCACGCCAAAGGTCTGAAGCCTACCCAGACCTGCGGCCCGGGCAACATCAACAACATGTGGTACAACCACCCGACCGCCACCCCGTGCCCCGTGCCCATCAACACCGGCATCATCACCCTTGAGGGGCTCCAGGTCGTCGAGAACCACTACCGATGAGTCGCAGCGATGTACCTCACGGGCGGGGCGGTATCGTCCGGACCGCCGCCGCGTTCGCGCTGCTGATCCTTCTGCCGCTCGTCGGCGGGGCCATCGGTCCGTCGCCGTGGCCCGACCGCGCGGACGGGTTCGCCTCGGTGAACGCCCTCGGGCAGGACGGGACGACCGGCGGCGCGGGCGGCAGGGTCGTGACGGTCCGGACCCAGGCCGACCTGGAGCGGTACGCCGCCCTGCCCGAGCCGGTCGTCCTGCGGGTCGAAGGGAAGATCGAGATAGCCCCCTTCGGCAAGAAGGTGAACGTCGCCTCGGACAAGACCATCGTCGGGGTCGGCGCGGACGCCGCCATCCTGCGCGGCGGCTTCCGCCTGCTCGGCGTGAAGAACGTCATCGTGCGCAACCTGACGATCCGCGACGGCTTCGTGGAGGGGGACTGGGACGGCAAGACCAACGACCACGACGCCATCCAGATCGACGACTCGCACCACGTCTGGATCGACCACTGCCACCTGACGCGCATGGGCGACGGGCTGATCGACCTGCGCAAGACGACCGACTACGTCACCGTCTCCTGGTGCGTCCTGAGCGACCACAACAAGGCATTCGGCATCGGGTGGACGCCCAGCGCCGACCGGCTGCGCGTCACGATCCACCACACCTGGATACGCGGCACGTTCCAGCGCAACCCGAGCTTCGACAACGGTACGGGCCACCTGTACAACAACTACCTCCAGGACATCAAGGGGTACGGCAACTATGCGCGGGGCCGCGCGAAGCTGGTGGTGGAGAACAGCGTCTTTGAGAACGTCCGGAACCCACTTCAGCGCGACGCCACGGCCGAGCTTGTCGCCCGCGGCAACCGCCTGACGACGACCGCCGGGCGGGACGAGCCGCGGGGCGCGGCGTTCGACCCGACCGCGCTTTATCCGTACTCGCTCGACCCTACAGAGCGCGTCCCGGAACTCCTGAAGGCAAAGGCGGGGCCGCAGCCCGACATCGGCGTGACTTCTCCGTAACGAAAAGGGGGCGGGCGGCATCACTGCCGCCCGCCCCCTTCGGCTTTTCCGCCTACTTGCCCTTGTAAGCCACGCGCCAGAGGGTGCCGGAGCCGTCGTCGGAGACGATCAGCGAGCCGTCCTTCGCCACCGTCGCGCCGACCGGGCGGCCCCAGACATTGCCCTCGGGGGTGACGAACCCGGTCAGGAAGTCCTCATAGTACCCGGGCGCCCGGCCCTTCTCCACCGGCACGCGGATCACCTTGTAGCCGGTGCGCCGCTCCCGGTTCCAGGAGCCGTGCTGGGCGGCGAAGATGTGGTTCCGGTATTCCGCCGGGAACGACTTGCCGGTGTAGAAGCACAGGTCGAGGGAGGCCATGTGCGACTGCACCAGGACGTCCGGGACGATGACCCGATCCTTCAGCTCCGGCTTCTTACCCGCGTGGCGCGGGTCCTGGTTGCCGCCGATGTAGTACCAGGGCCAGCCGTAGAAGCCGCCCGGCTGCACGCGCGTGACGTAGTCCGGGACCAGGTGGTCGCCCAGATTGTCGCGCTCGTTGACGCTC
>DATLHN010000559.1:0-10230 GCA_035539875.1 Armatimonadaceae bacterium | reverse complement strand
GGCGCTGTACGCCTCGGCGTCGTCCGGCTTGAGGGCGATGACCTGGCCGTAGTCCGCCGCCGCCTTGTCGTACTGCTTCAGGTTGTAGTAGGCCACGCCGCGGTTGAACAGGGCGTTGGTGTCCTTCGGGTTGCGCTGGATCGCCTTGGTGTTGATGTCCACCGCGACCGTCGGGTCCGCGCCGACGCTGGCGATCTCCGCCTGGAGCGCCAGCGCGCGGGCGTCATCCGGCTTGCGGGTCAGGTAGGAGGCGAGGTCGGCCAGGGCCTCCTTCGGGCGCTTGGTGGCGTTGTAGGCCAGCGCGCGGTTCAGGTAGGCGGTCGTCGCCGCGTCACTGGTCGGCTTGAGGGCGATGACCTTCGTGTAGTCGGCGATCGCCCGGTCGTAAAGCGCCGGGTTCTTGGCCGCCATGTTGGCGTAGGCGACCGCGCGCGCGCTGTAGGCGGTCACGTCCTCGGGGGCCGCCGCGATGACCCTGTCGAAGTCCGCCGCCGCGCTCTCGTAGTTCTTCAGGTTGGTGTAGGCGACCGCACGGTTGTAGTACGCGTCGATACCGGCCTGCCCGGTCGGGTTCTTCGCCAGGTAGGCGGTGTAGTCGGTGACCGCGCCGTTCCAGTCCTGTTTCTGCATCGCCACCGAGGCGCGCCCGCCGAGTGCGGTCGCGTTGCCCGGCTGCGTCGAGAGGATCTTGGTGTAGTCCGCCGCCGCCTTGTCCCACTGCTTGGTCGCCACGAACGCGCGGGCGCGGAAGGTCAGCGCGTTGACGTCGGTCGGCTTCTTGGCCAGGTAGGCGGTGTAGTCCTCGATCGCGTTCGCGCTGTCGCCCTTGTTGGCGTAGGCCGCCGCGCGGCCGAGCAGCGCGTCCGGATCGTCCGCCTTCATCGACAGGTACTTCGTGTAGTCGGCGACGGCGGCGTCGTAGTTCTTGGTGCCGAGCAGGTGCGCCTCCGCCCGGTTGATGTACCCGAAGGCGTCGGTCGGCTTGGCGGCGATGTACTTGGTGTAGTCTGCCACCGCGCTAGCGTAGTCGCCCTTGTTGGCGTAAGCCAGGCCGCGGTTGACGTAGGCGATCGGGTCGTCGGGCTTGGAGGCGAGGATCTTGGTGTAGTCGGCGATGGCCGCGTCGTAGTTCTTGCGCCCGAAGTTCGCCAGCGCGCGCGCGTTCAGGATGTCCACCATCTGCGCGGGCTTGACCGCGGGCAGCGCCGCCGCCGTCTCCAGGTCGCGGACCGCCGCCTCGAACTCGCCCTTCTCGCGGTAGGCGTACGCCCGGTTGACGTACGTGTCGACGATCTTGGGCTTGAGCTTGATGACCTCGGTGTAGTCGGCGATCGCCTTGTCGTACTGCTTCAGGGCGTAGTAGGCCAGCGCCCGATTGAAGTAGGCATCCGCGAAGTTGGGGCGCGCCTTGACGGCCTTCGTGTACGCGGCCACGGCCGCCTCGTAGTTGCCTTTGGTCTGCGCGTCGTACCCCTCGTTGTACAGAGTGTCCGCGTCCTGGAGACCGGCGGCGATCAGGCTGTAAACGGCGGCCCCCGGCAGAATCGGGTGGGCGTGTGCGGTCGCCGCAATACCGGCAACGGAGAGGACCGCAAGTGCAAGAGAAACCGTTCGCGTACGGGGTCGAATCATTTTAATCTGAGCTCCTCCGAGAGCAGGGCGCGTCGAATATCCGCGCCTATACGGCGCGCGCGGCGCGTTTTCACAAGATCGGGTAGTCGCAGCGGGTACAGGGAGTTGCCGCGTCAGGTCATATCTTCTGACGGCGCCGGCGGTCGAAAGTCTCAATATCACCGACCTTTGTCGGCCCGCCATTTTTCAACATCAGTTATACCCGCGCTGGCGTTTCGTACAACGCGCAAGTCCCCGTATGCTTAGTTATTCGGCAGATTTTCAGCCGCCTTGCAGGGAGGACCCGGCCGGACGCCGTGAGAGCGTAGCAGACGGCACCGCGCGCGGCGCGGAAACCGTCAAGGCGCGCAGGACCGGCAACAACGCCGGTACGCACTCTAAATACGGAAAACGCACACAAATAGTGACCGGAGGATACGAACGCGACGGGGCCGCGTTCTTAACAGAACGCGGCCCCGTACCGGCTCCGGTTCGCAGCGGGGTCAGGCCCGGCGTCGCCTCGCCGCCATCGCCCCCGCGGCCGTCGCGCCGCCGAGGAGGAAGAGTGCGATGCTCCCCGGCTCGGGCACGGCGGACGCGTTGACGCTGGTGAGCGTCCAGCTCTTCACATCGTGGTTGTCCGTCTGGGCCCCGGTGCCCGACGAGAACCCGACCCAGGAGAGGCCATTCGCGTCCGACACGCCGGTGGTCGAAAGGTTGACCGCCACGGACAACTGTGCGACCGCGGGCAGGGTAGCGGAGGAGGTGCCCAGGAAGACCTCCAGAAGGCCCGGCGTGTAGACGACGCGCGCCGTCCGCGCGCCCCGGACTCCGACCGCCGGGTTTACCACGAGGCTTGACAGCGACCCGGTGCCGGTCCGCACCTGGAGTCCGATGTCGCCGAAGGTGTCGAACTCCACGGCGAGCGTGCGGACCAGCCCGTCGTAGCCCAGTGCCCCGCCCGTGGGGCCGAGCGCGTTCAGGCCGTTGTCCTGGATCAGGAAGGCGAAGCCGTCCGCGGCGTTCCCGCCGCTGATGTCGTAGTCGAACTGCGTGGTGAACCCGCCCAGCAGGCTCACCTTCGTGTTGTAGAAGGCGCTGCCAGCCTGGTTGAGCCCCGCGGGCGTGACGCGCAGCGCGGACCCGGCCACGGACGCGTTGCCGTTCAGGGTCAGCTGGTTCGCCCCTGCGCCCACGTCGCCCGCGCCGAACGACCCGAAGTTAACGACCTGGGCGCGCGCGGGCGCGGCGATGAGGAGCAGCGCCGCGCCCGCTACGAAGCCGGCCGCCGTGGCAGCCCTTGCGATCCCCGATACCTTGTGCATGAAGTCCTCCAATATGACAGTGTGTGCCCGGAAGCGGGCACACGCCGAGGGTGGCTGCAAGAACCGGGCCATGTTGCGGTGAGCCTGCGTGCGCGAGTGGGCGCGCGCAGATTGCCGCGCTCCTCGACCTGCCGAACGGCTTCGCGCGTAACCTCCTGCCGTAGTGAGCGTCCTCTTGAACGCGTTACTGCCCGACGAGGAACACTTCCCGGCTACGCACGTGGATACTGCTTTCCTCGGGATTCATCCAGGGGAAAGGTCACGGCGGACTTTCAGGTCGTCGCGTTCAACCCCTGGCCGTAGGCGGACAGCTCTTTGCCATCGCCGCGTGGACCACCCTGATGTTCTCCGAGCATCTCTCGCAAGACAGGCTCTATCGAGTCGGCCACGATCCGGTAGCCCGCCGGAGAAAGGTGCGTGCCGTCCGGGGCGACGGCGGGGGAAAGGCGTCCCCTGCCACCCGACTCCAGAAGGCGGTAGCCGAAGTCGAGAAAGCGCACCCGTTCACTGCCGCCGGTTTCGAGCGCGGAGAGCAGCCCATTGAGACGCCGCACGCGCCCGCGCATGGGGGCGTCCGGCGGCTCGCCCGACGGCGGCACGCCGAGCAGTAGGACGCGCGCCTGTGGGCACGCTGCCTGTACCGCCGCCAGGCACGCCGCCACGCCCCGGGCCGTCTCCTCCGGACCGTACCGGTCGTGGTCGAAGGCAAGGTTGTTCGCGCCGATCATCAGGACGACCACGCGCGGCGACAGCCCCACCAGCAGACCGTCCCGTATGCGCCAGAGTACCTGCTGCGTCTTATCCCCGGCGACCCCCAGGTTGAGCGCCCCGAGCGGCGCGAAACGCTCCTCCCACTCTGCCCGCCCCGCCTCCGCCCACTGCTCCGTGATCGAGTCCCCCAGGAACACGACGCGGGCGGCGCGACCGCCCGCCGCCCGCGCCGCGTCCCGCGTGTGGCGGCGCTTGCGCCACCAGCCCTCCGGCCAGTTGTGGAGGTAGCCGTACGAAGGCTCTGTCGGCGGGGTCGGTGGCGGCGGGGGAGGGTAGAGCGCGAAGCCGACCAAACGCCGCGCCCGCCGCTGCACGCCGGGTACAAGCGCCAGCAACGCGCCGAAGGCAGCGGCCATCAGCAGGAAGATTAGGCCGCGCCGCCGCGAACTCACCCCGGTGTCACCACGTGGTAGAGGATAGCGGTCGTCGCGCGTGCGGCAGCCGCCTTTCTCAGCGGAGCATCTCCTTCATCGTGGGTTCGATCGCGTCGGCGAAGAGCCGGTACCCCTCCGGCGAGAGGTGGACGAAGTCCGGCATGATCTCCTTCGCGATCGTCCCGTCCGGCCGCACGAAGCTCGCGCCGATGTCGCGGTAGCGGACGTTCTTACCGTCGTCCAGCTTCGCCGTCAGTTCGTTGATCGCCGCCGCGTGCGTCCGCATCGGGTGGTCGGGCTTCTCCATCGCGGGCAGGATGCCCAGCACCAGTATCTTCGCCTTCGGGGCCTTCGCGCGCAGGGCGGTGACCACCTGCGCGATCCCCGCCGCCACCTTATCCCGCCCGTACTCGTTGACGTCCGCCCACAGGTTGTTCACCCCGATCTTCAGGACGATCAGCTTCGGGTCGAGGCCGTCCAGCGTCCCGTTCTCGATCCGCCAGAGCACCTGCTGGGTCCTGTCGCCGCCGATGCCGAAGTTGACCGCGCCGAGCGGGGCGAAGCGCTTCTCCCATTCGGCCTTGCCCGCGCCGTCCCAGCCGCGCGTGATGGAGTCGCCGAGGAAGACGACCTTTGCCTTGCCCTTCTTCGCCTCCGCGACGAAGTTCGTGTGAAAGTCCTTCCAGGCGCTCGGGTTGTTCGCCCCCCAGAAGCCGTGGGCGGCGGTCGCCGGGTCGGTCTTCGGCGACGGCTTCAGGAGCGGATCGGTCGGCGCGACCGGTGCGGCGGCTGCGGGGGGCGGCGGCTGCGCCGCGGGGCGGGCGTGACACGGGAGTGCGGCCGGAACCAGGGATAGAAGTGCGGCGGCGGTGGACAGCGAGAGCACCGGGGAAGCGGAGCACAGAAACGTCTTCGACACGAGGGCAGTGTTCCTTCTCAGTGGGAGGGTTTTCCTACCATACCGTTTTCAAACCCGGGATACGTTCCATTCGTAAGCCGGGGCGACCTGCCCGAAAACAGCAACGGCGCGCGCGGCCCCGCCGTTGCCGGAAATGCCTGCCCGCGCTTACGGCGCGGGGACCTTGAACGCGGCCAGTTCCGCCCGGGTAATCGGCGGCTTGAGCTTACCTTCGATGATCTGCGTCCGCAGCGCGTCGATCTTCGCCAGGACCTCGGCGGGAACGTCATCCTTCGTGTGCTTCATCTCGGACAGTCCGACCCCGCTCTCGTCCAGCCCCACCGTGACCGTGCCGGGCTTGAACGCGTCGGTCGCGACCGCCTGGCAGACCTGGAACACGGCGACGTCCACTCGCTTGACCATGGATGTCAGCACGCGCCCCGGCGCTTCGTCGTCCTGGTCCTTGTCCACGCCGATAGCGTAGTAGCCCTCGCCGCGCTCCTGAACCGCCTTGATGACGCCGACGCCGCTCTCGCCCGCGGCGTGGTAAAGAATGTCCGCCTTGGCGCTGCCCATCTGCGAAAGGGCCAGCTCCTGCCCCTTCTGCGGGTCATTGAACGCGCCGACGTACCCCACGACGACCTTGGCTTTCGGGTTCGTGGTCTGTACGCCCGCCTTGTAGCCGACCTCGAACTTCTCGATCAGCGGCATCTCTTCGCCGCCTATGAAGCCGACCGTGCCGGTCTTGGTCATCGCGCCCGCGAGCGCGCCCGCCAGGTACGACCCCTGCTCCTCCCGGAACTTGTAGGCGACGCAGTTCGGCAGGTCCGGCGCGTCGCCGTCAATGATCGCGAACTTGACCTTCGGGAAGCGCGGCGCGACGTCCTTGAGCGCGTCCTGCATCTTGAACCCGACGGCGAAGACGACGTCGTAGCCCGCCTGCGCGAAGCGGGACAGGTTCGTCGTGTAGTCGCCCGCCGCCTTCGACTCCTGGACCTTGATATCCGCGCCGAGCTGCTTCTCCGCCTGCTTCAGCCCCTCGTTGGCCATCGTGTTGAACGAGCGGTCGTTTACGCCGCCGACGTCGGTTACCAGGCCCGCCTTGATCTTCCTGCCGCCACCCGACGGCGCCGCGCCGGGGGTGGGGGCCGCGCCAGTGGTGCCGCCCGCCGTCGCGGAAGCGGTATCGCCGCCTCCGCTGCTCGGGCAGCCGGTGAGCGTCAGGCCAGCGGGAACGAGCGCGGCAAGCGAAAGCGCGCCCGTGAGAAAGCGTCGTCGGGAAGTAGGAAAGGACACGTTATCGGTACTCCGGGGTCGAGGATTCTTCGTCCGTCTGTCGCTACATATGGTACGGGGTGATGGCGATATTATGCCACAGGTACGGGGGCTTACGGGGCGATCCACTCGCGCGTCAGGTAGTCCGGGTCCAGGTGGTCGAAGTCCCGGTCCGTAGTCAGCAGGGCGGCCCCGGTGACGTGTGCCGTAGCCGCGATCCAGAGGTCATTCTTGCCCATCGTGAATCCCATCGTCTTGCTCGCGGCATCGATGATTCCGTAAGCCCGCAGCAGGTTCGGCACGTCCGGACTAACGCTCACCAGCGTTACCTTTGTCAGGTAGAAGCGCATCTGCTAGAGGTTCGCCTCGCCCCAGTTCCACTGCCGGGACAGCGATTCCAGTTCGCCCACGGTCACGGCGCTGATCGTCACCGCCGTGTCCCCGGTCAGCAGATGGTGCTCCGCCTCGATCCGCTGCTTGAGTGCGTCGTCGCGGACGTAGTGGACGAGGATATTGGTATCCAGGAGGTAGGCGTCGGGCACCTAACTCAACTCTTCCAGGGCCGCCTTGATCTCTTCGTCCGTCTCATCGCCAGGCCACTTGCCGACGACCGAGGCAAGGCCACCGGGGTTTTCGGGCTTAAGGTCGAGCAGCCACTGCGGTACCCTGGTCGCCCGCGTCTCCTTCGCCTCCTCCCGGAGACGCGCCAGGACTGTCGCCCTGGCGGCAGCCTCGCGCCCATCGTCTGTCGTCACGCCCAAAGCAGGAGTGGCGTCGGTCGTACCGGTCGTACCCGCCGCGACCACCGCCACGGCGAAGGCATTCAGGTCTTCGGGGGACACGGCGGCGAGCCGCGCCGCCAACTCCTCCGGCAATTCGATTGTCAGGGTTTTGCTCATCTGTTGCTGCTATGGTACGGGGTGATGGCGATATTATGCCACACGTTCGCCGTACAGGGGTAATGCCTGCTTCCGTAGCAGCGACCGACTCGCTCTCATGAAAAAGAGCCATCGCCCCGCGGCGAAAAGTGCCGCGGGGCGATGGCTCAGAACGCACCCGAAAGGGAGTCGGGTAGCGTCGACTAACCCTTGTCGATTGCCAGGCCGCGGACGTCCTCGTTTGCCTGGCCGATGGCCTCGGCCAAGGTCGGGTGCGCGTGGATGGTGCGCATCAGCTCCTCGACCGTGTTCTCCAACTGGATGGAGACGACCGCCTCGGGGATAAGGTCGGTGGCGTGCGGGCCGATGATGTGGACGCCGAGGATCTCCCCGTACTTCTTCTCGGCGACCACCTTCACGAACCCCTCGGTGTCGTTGATCGCCATCGCCTTACCCAGATTGCGGAAGGTGAACGTGCCGATCGCAACGTCGTAGCCCTTGTCGCGCGCCTGCTGCTCGGTCAGACCGACCGCGGAGCACTCCGGCTCGGTGTAGATGCAGGACGGGTTCGCCTTGTAGCTCATCACCGCCTCGTGCCCGCAGATGTTTTCCGCGCAGACGATGCCCTCCATGGTCGCCGTGTGCGCCAGGCCCGAGCCGACGACGTCGCCGATGGCCCAGACGCCCGGGACGTTCGTGCGCATGTGGTCGTCCACCGCGATCGCCCGCTTGCCCTTCGGCGAACCGACCGTCACGCCCACGCCCTCCAGGTTCAGCCCGTCGGTGAAGGGGCTGCGGCCCGTCGCCACCAGGACCACGTCGCCCTGCGCGACGCTCTCCTCGCCGGTCTTGCCGTTGGAGTAGTAGACCAGCATCTTGCCGTCCTTCTCCTCCACCTTCGTGACGCCGCAGCCGGTCTTGATCGTGATGCCCTGCTTGGTGAGCTGCTTCTGAAGCTCGGCCGCAATGTCGGCGTCCATGGTGGCGATGATGCTCGGCAGGAACTCGACGATGGTGACCTTGCTCCCGAGCCCGTTGTAGGTGTAGGCGAACTCGCAGCCGATCACGCCGCCGCCGATGACGACCAACTCGTCCGGGACCTGCTTAGCGCTGACCGCTTCGTTCGAGGTCCAGACCTTGCCGCCCGCGAGTGTGCCCTCGGCGAACTTCTTCTTAACGTCCCAGTTGGGGGTGAAGACGTCCGCCTCCTGAAGCCCCTCTACGGGCAGCTTCGCCGGGATCGAGCCGGTGGCGATGACGATGTTGTTGGTCGTGTAGCGCTGCTTCGAGCCGTCCGGCTTCGTGACCTCGACGGTGTTGGGGTCTACGATCGAGCCGATGCCCTCGATCTGGGTGACGCCGTTCTTCTTGAACAGGTACCCGACGCCGCCGACGAGTTTCTTGACGACCTTGTCCTTGCGAGACATGACCGCGCCGAAGTCGTAGCCGACGTTCTCGGCGAAGAGGCCGAAGTCCTTGGCGTGCTTCAGCGTGTGCAGAGCCGATACGGAGCCGATCATGGTCTTGGTCGGGATGCAGCCCCAGTTCAGGCAGGTGCCGCCCGGGTTGTCCATCTCGACGCAGGCCGCCTTCGCGCCGAGCTGCGCCGCGCGGATGGCGCAGGGGTACCCGCCCGGCCCGCCGCCGATCACCACCACGTCGAAGTCCCGCCCGTTGGCCGCCGCCTTCGGGGCCGCGCCGCCGCCCGCTGCCGCCGCTGCTGTCGTCGCCATCTCTTTGCTCGCCCTTCCTTGTGCCCGGCTTTTCGCCCCGTTTCGCAACAACGACGCCGCGGCTGTGGGGCCGGGCGTCGTCTTCGGTGCTTGCCGTAAAGTCGCGGAATCCGCTTCCTTTAAACCTGCTGTGACGCCGCCGGACCGGTGCTGTTTTCTACCCGGCGACTCTCTCATTTTCAGTATAGCACAGGACAAAACGGGCCGCCGCACGAACGCGGCGGCCCGCTATTTCCACTTCATGCCCAGGGCGGGACTCGAACCCGCACGCCTTGCGGCAGAGGATTTTCCTGCCACTACGGCTTTCGCCGCCGAAGCCCGCGCCGGTCGGCGCATGCCTCGTTCGTGGTCTGGACGATGCCTTCTCCGTGCGCCCCGGAGGGCGTTTAGGAGGGAGCCGTCTCGTCTCTACACTTTGCGGTTCACGCGAGTAAACCCGCCTTAGCTCGGCGTTGCCATCAGCCTCTGCTGGAAGGTTTCGCCGACTTTGACTCCATCCCGGGCCGGGTTTCCCGCGGCACGGCTCAACTTACTCTAAGTCCCCTGTGTCTGCCATTTCACCACCTGGGCGGGCGAGGTTTCGGTGACGCCTCATTGTACGTCCCGGCGTCGATCCTGTGCAAGGCGCGGCGGGCGGTTTTGACGTGCATGCGGGCGCGATGGTATACTGTCACCCAGAGCGGCTCCTCCGCTCCCCAGTTTGCCCTATGTTTCACGCAGGGCGGCCAGCGACCGGGATGGATGCCGGACGGGCGGGCCGCCAAGTCTCACACAATGTCGTGGGGGCGCGCAGTCAAAGTTCCGTGATCCGCCGTTGCCCCGGTCCGCAGGACTCCCCTCAGGGGTGCCTCCGAAACCGCGATTCCGCAATTAGGAGCGTGAGCCGGTCTTCTGCAAGGCGACCCCCACATTGAGGAGTATCTACCCGATGCGCCGTCGGCGAACCGCCGCCTCTTCTTCCGGTGAAACGGAAGCTACCACGAATGAATCGTCTCTTTCCGAAGCCGCAGAACCCGTCAACGAGATACGGACGCCCTCGGATGCCCCGCCCGGCGAGCACTACGCCGCCCCTGCACCCGACTCCCCGGTGACCTCCGGAGACGCGGCAGCACCGGAGGGAGCCGCGCCCGCCGCCGAAAAGCCGAAGCGCCCCCGCCGCGCCTCGTCGTCGCGCAAGAGCGCCGCGGCAGAGGGCGATGCGGCGGAGCCTGCCGCAGTCGCCGCCGAGCCGACTCCCGTTGCCGATGTCGCGGCACCGGTGACGGCGGCAGAGGAAGCCCCTCCCGCGGAAGACAAGCCCCGACGGTCTCGCCGCCGCCCGGCCAAAGCCGCCGCCCCCGCGGCTGCGACCGGCGTCTCCTCATC
>DATLHN010000558.1:0-1630 GCA_035539875.1 Armatimonadaceae bacterium | reverse complement strand
GCGCCGAGCGCCTGCGCTTCTCGCTCTCGGGCTCCGAGGCCGACCACGCCGCCCTGCGCCTCGCCCGCGCGGCCACCGGCCGCCCGAAGTTCGTCCGGTTCGAGGGCCACTACCACGGATGGCTCGACAACGCAGCCTTCGGCATCGGGGGCGTGGACGGGAAGGGCGACCCCCTGCCCTGGACGGACGGCCTGCCCGAGCGCGTCTTCGGCGAGGCGATCGTGCTGCCCTGGAACGACCTCGCCGCGGTGGAGCGGACGCTGCAGCGCCAGGGCGACTCCGTCGCGGCGATCATCACCGAGCCGGTCATGTGCAACAACGGGTGCATCCCCCCCGGTCCCGGGTACCTGGAGGGCCTGCGGGCGCTCTGCGACCAGTACGGCTGCCTGCTGATCTTCGACGAGGTGATCACGGGCTTCCGCCTTTCGCTGGGGGGCGCGCAGTCGTTCTACGGCGTCACGCCGGACCTGGCCGTGTTCGGCAAGGCGCTGGCGTCCGGGTACCCGCTCTCGGTGCTCGCGGGGCGCGAGGGGCACATGCGGCTGGTCGCCGAGGGCAAGGTCATCCACGCCGGCACCATGAACGCCGGCAACCCGAGCGTCGCCGCCGCGCGGGCGACCCTGGAGGTCCTGGAGCGCGACGACGTGGTCGCGAAGCTGTTCTCGCGGGGCTGCCGCCTGGCGGACGGGTTGCGCCGGGCCGCGGCGGAGACGGGCCACTCCGTGCTCGTGCAGGGGCCGGGTCCCATGTTCCACATGGGCTTCACGTCCGCCCGCGCGGTGGAAAGCCTGCGGGGCATGTCCGGCTACGACCGCCCGAAGTACGCGGCGTTCGTGGCGGAGATGCAGGAGCGGGGCGTCCGCCTGATCGGGCGCGGCCTCTGGTACGTCAGCGCGGCGCACACCGAGGGCGAGATCGAACACGCCGTCGAGACCGCGCGCGAGGTGCTGGAAGGGATGGAACGGTAGGCATGAGCCGCGCTTCCGCCACCGCCGGACCCCGCATACTGGTCGCGGGGCTGTACCACGAGACGAACACGTTCCTGCCGGACGCGACGCCGCTCGCCGACTTCGAGGAGCGAGCCGGGGCGGCACTGCTCGCGGCGGAGGGGGATGGCTCACCGCTCGGCTGCGCCCTGGAGGAAGCGCGCGCGCGCGGGTGGGACGTCATGCCCGCCGTCGACCTGCGCGCGACGCCGTCGGGCACGGTCGAGGACGCGGTCGTGGCCCGGTTCCGCGCCGGGCTTGCCGCCATTGCCGCGGAAGCGACGCCGGTGGACGGCGTCCTGCTTATCCTGCACGGGGCAATGGTCTCGGAGTCGCTCGCGGACGTCGAGGGCGAGGTCCTGCGGCACCTGCGCGCGCTGCCGGGCCTCGCGGACGTGCCCGTGGTCGCCGTGCTCGACCTGCCCGCCAACGTGACCGACGCGATGGGCGACCTCGCCGACGCGCTCGTGATCTATCGGGAGACTCCGCACACGGACGCGGGAGAAACGGGACGGCGGGCCGCCCGCCTGCTCGACCGGCTGGCGCGCTCCGGTGAGCGCATGGCGACGCTGTGCGCCCGCCCGCCCGTCGTCTGGCCTCCCACCGGTACGGCGACCGCCGCAGACCCGATGCGCGCCCTGGAG
>DATLHN010000557.1:0-2917 GCA_035539875.1 Armatimonadaceae bacterium | reverse complement strand
TTATCCGCTGGCACTCGCCGACAGGGGTGCCGAAGAGGGCAAAAAACACAAGGGGTAGTGGGATACAGGCGGGATTATAGCAGATGTGGTGGGGGCGAACAACCGACGTTTAAGCGTTGATAACGCCAACAAACCCTTGCGTGAGTATCAAGAAACGCCGGGAAGTGGCGAGGAGGGTTTTTTCTGTCAACACAGTGCGAAGTTGGACACGTGCCGAATTATACGCACTGTTTGCCTGCTATCCGGGGATAAGTGAACAGCGGGCAAACGGCTCGGGAGCAGGCGTCGCGGAGCCGTGGAGGGGTAATCGCGGTGCGCTTTAAACCGCGGTGAGGGCCGCGCTGTAATCGGGTTCGCCGGCGACCTCCGGCAGGATAGGGCGACAGGTCACGCTGCCATCCTCCGTTGAAAGCCCGCGCCAGCCCGGTTGCCCCACATTTTCCGCGGTATTAAGAGAGCGTAGGCGCGCCGCGACAGGGGTTCGGGCACTCCACTGTAATTATGTAGCGCCGCGCGCGCGGCCTTCCGTTGATGTCGGGCGTGCTATATAAATATAAGGAAGGCCCCGACGCATTTCTGCCGCGCGGGGCCTACCTCTACCTATATCTACGCGCCGTCAGCTGGCGGGCGGCATCAGGACGGTGTCCAGCACGTGGATCACGCCGTTCGTCGCCTCGATATCGGTGGCGGTCACGCGCGCGTTGTTGACCGTCACCGGCGCGGTGGTCTTGACCGTGACCGTCTTACCGCTGAGGGTGCGCGGCATCTGCGGGTTGCTCATCGCCATCACGTCGCCGGACTTAACCTTCCCGGAAATGACGTGATAGGTCAGGATCTCCCGCAGCTTCTCCTTGTTCTCCGGCTTCAGCAGGTCTTCCAGCGTCCCCGAGGGCAGCTTGGCGAAGGCGGCGTTCGTCGGCGCGAGCACCGTGAACGGCCCCGGGGCCTGAAGGGAACCCACCAGGTCGGCCGCCTTCAGCGCGGCGACCAGCGTGGAAAAGTCCGAGTTCCCCATCGCCACGTCTACCACGGTGCCCCGGGTGTTGGTGGAAGCGGAGGGCGGAGGCGTGGTCGGGGTAGTCGGCGTGGACGGCGTCGAAGGCGTGCCGGAGCCCGCCGGGGTGCCCATCATCGCGCCGCCGCTCGAGGACGTGCCGTCCCACATGGCGGAGGCGGTCTTCATGCCGTACCCGGGGATGTCGTCGTTAAGGTCCCAGGGCGGGATGCCGTACATGTGGGCGATCGCGTCGGGCATCATCCGCGTGTTGCGGTTCAGCTGGATGACGTAGTCCATGTCCAGACCGGAGCGCAGGGCGATGTTTCCGTACTTCTTCAGGTCGTCGTCGTTGTACCCCAGCTTCTTGAAGCGATTGACTTCCCGCTCGTCCAGGTTGTAGAAGGCCCAGCGCGCGCGGTACTTGTCGAACTCGCTCATCTGCGCCCTTGCGGGCGCGGGGGTTGCGGCGGCGACGGCTGCCAGAGCAGCGACGGCAGCGATATAGCGAAGCGACTTCATCAGTTCGTTCTCTCTTCCTACCGTGTTTGCGTTCCCGGCTCTTGAGCGAGGAGCAGTTGGAGACGCTCCGCGGCCGAAAAGGGCGACGCCCTTTGAGACGCAACGCCCTGTATGTACCTCACCGCCCGGGCACTTTTAAACCCGTGCCCCAAAATTACGCCCCGGGCGGTGGCTGCGGCGTCGCCTCCTCCTCGCCGGGAGCGTTTTCAGGTACCGCGGCGGGGGCTGCTTTGGGCTTGCTGCCGAACCGGCTTTCCGTCCCGCTGCGCAGGCGGCGGATGTTCTCGCGGTGGCGAACGATCACGAACAGGCCGACGACCGTCCCGAACACCTGGGAAGCGCGGCTCTGGCCGGGCAGCGTCCAGAACAGCACGCCCTGGGTCAGCGCGGCCAGCAGCGAGCCGAGCGAGACGTACCGGGTGAGCCACACGGTCACGAGGAAGACGGCGAAGGCCGCGAGCGCGATGAGGGGAGCCAGACCGAGGAGCACGCCGAGCGCCGTCGCCACCCCCTTGCCCCCCTTGAAGCGGACGAAGGGCGAGTAGATGTGTCCGAGCACGGTCGCGATCCCGACCAGGACCGGTCCCCACCCGCCCGCGTCCGCCCCGATGCCGCCCGGGGACAGGTACTGCCGGGCGAGGAAGACGGGCAGGAAACCCTTGAACGTGTCGAGCAGGAGAACGGCGACGCCCGCCGGGACGCCGAGGACGCGCAGGGTGTTGGTCGCCCCGATGTTGCCCGACCCCTGCTCGCGCAGGTCGATCCCCTTCAGCTTGCCGGCGACGAACCCGAATGGGATGGCTCCGAGAAAGAACGCGGCCAGACCCCAGGCCAGATAGGTGAAGAACACGACGGGCGCTGCTCCTTCTTCTCGACGCGCTTCCGGTCAAAGCCGGTACTATGGCCGATACGCCGCGGCGGGCAGGCGTACGACATTAAAGTACCATTCGGTGGCGGCAGACGCTTTCCCTGATCCGGCAAAGCGACGACCCTCGTAACCCGACGGACGTCCATAAATAATTCGCCGGAATAGTTAAAAAAGTAGTGCCAACCAACCGAATATGATGGCAGAACATCGTAGAGGACGGGCTTAGAAACCCGTCAAGCCAAATCCCAAAACACCCGCAGAAGCGGGGAGGAAGTCTCGTCCAAATGCTTAAGCAGAATCTGCATGCCCGCCTGGCCCGGTCTCGCCGCAGTGGTTTCACGCTGATCGAGATCATGATCGTGGTCCTCATCATCGGCATCCTGCTCGCCATCGCGGTCCCGAACTTCGTTCGTGCTCGTGAGCAGTCCCGCGCCAAGAGCTGCTCCTCGAACCTGAAGCAGATCGAGGCTGCCAAGGAGCAGTGGGCGATGGAGACCAAGGCCGCCGCGAACGCCGCCGTCACGATCGCCGAC
>DATLHN010000556.1:0-1729 GCA_035539875.1 Armatimonadaceae bacterium | reverse complement strand
CCTACACGCTGGAGCGGCGGCGTCGAGCAGGTACTCGTCGGCGGCGTCCCACGCCTGGAGCGGCTGCTGCGGCGCGGGCGGCGGCCGCCGCTCCAGCGTGTAGGTCCCCGAGAAACAGCTAAAGGTGGTCAAAGGCATCGGCGAAAAGTCATCGGCGAAAACGGGACGTTGCACCGAAGTATACATCGTCCCGAAACGCTACGTGCCGCCCACGGTGGGTTTCGACCCGCGACGCGAAGGCCGCCCACGGCGGGTTTCAACCCACGGCGCGACCCCGACTCACGGGTATAATCTAGTGACGCCGCCGCCGACCGTTGCCACCGCCCATGGAAACCGACCACACCGCAGCCCCGGAGAGTTCCGGACTCGTGATTAACGCGCGCGAGGGGGCGCTGCCCGCGCGGATCGAGGCGCTGGCCGACGAGGCGCGGGCGCACCTGGAGAACAGCAAGGCGAAGAACACGCGCCGTGCCTACGCCTCCGACTGGGCGGACTTCACCGACTGGTGCCGCATCCACGGACTCGACCCCCTGCCCGCCGCCCCGCAGACCGTCGCCCTCTACCTGACCGATTGCGCCCGAGGCCTCAAGACCAGCACGCTCCAGCGCCGCCTTTCCACCATCTCCGAGGCGCACCGGGCCGCCGGGCACGCTGATTCGCCCACCCGCCATCCCGCCGTCCGCGCCGTCTGGCAGGGCATCCGGCGCGAAAAGGGCGTGGCGGCGCGCGGCAAGGCCCCCGCGCTCACCGCCGACCTGCGCCTGATGGTCGACCACCTTTCCGACGACAACCCGCTGCTCGCCGCGCGCGACCGCTGCCTGCTCCTGCTCGGCTTCGCCGGGGCGATGCGCCGCAGCGAGCTGGTCGGCCTCGACGCCGCGGACGTGCTGGAGACGGGCGACGGCCTGGTGGTGACGATCCGCCGCTCGAAGACCGACCAGGAGGGCGCGGGCCGCAAGGTCGGCATCCCCTACGGCTCGACCCCGCGCACCTGCCCGGTGCGCGCCCACCGCGCCTGGCGCGAGGCGTCGGGCATCGCGGACGGGCCGCTCTTCCGCGCCGTGGACCGCCACGGCAACCTTTCCCCCGCGCGCCTGACCGACCAGGTCGTCGCCCGCGTCGTCAAGCGCGCGCTGGCCGCCGCGGGCCGCGACGCCGGGGAGTTCGCCGGGCACTCCCTCCGCGCGGGCCTAGCTACCCAGGCGGCGATGAACGGCGTCAGCGAGCGCGCCATTCAGGACCAGACCGGCCACAAGAGCCTGCCCGTGCTGCGCCGCTACATCCGCGACGGCTCCCTGTTCCGCGAGAACGCCGCCGCGAATCTCGGCCTGTAGCGCGCGCAGGCCGTCAGGGCGTCAGGTCGAGGACGTCTTCGCGGTTGAAGTGGCAGGTCAGCAGGCCGCCCGACCGCTCCTCGTGCCGCCCGGCCCACTCCACGATCCGCCGCAGGTGCGCGGTCTCGCCGCCCGGGACGTCCGGGTGCGTGCTGAACCAGAACGCGAAGGGGCGGTCCCGGGCGATCGGGGCGCGGGCGCGGTAGCTCGCCGGGCCGAGGCGCGATTTGTACACCTGGTCCAGCACCGTGATCTCCGGGTTGCTGTTCGAGCCGTCGCCGCAGAAGAGGTAGTGGTCCGCGGACACGCGGCGGCCGAACTCGCGGGTCATGTTGTGCTCCGAGCCGTGGTGCGGGAACTTGAGGACGTCCACGTGCAGCGGGTCGCCCGCCGCG
>DATLHN010000555.1:0-3948 GCA_035539875.1 Armatimonadaceae bacterium | reverse complement strand
GTGGAGGTGTGGATGCGCCCGCCCGACTCGGTGACGGGGACGCGCTGGACGCGGTGGACGCCGCCCTCGAACTTGAGCTGCGAATACGCGCCCTGTCCGTGGATGGCCAGCTGCGCGTCCTTGACCCCCCCGATGCCGGTCTCCTGCGTACTGATCAGCTCCGGCTTCCAACCCCGCCGCTCGGCGTAGCGCATGTAGAGCCGCAGGAGCTGCGCGGTGAACAGTTCGGCCTCATCGCCGCCGGTCCCGGGCCGGAACTCCATGATGACGTCCTTGTCGTCCGCCGGGTCCTTCGGCAGGAGCATGAGCTTCAACTCCTGCTCCAGCGGGGCGACGCGCGGCTTGAGGGTCTCCAGCTCGGCCTGGGCGAGCTCCTTCATCTCCGGGTCCGAGAGCATCGCTTCGGCGTCTTCGATGCCCTTCTTCGCCTCTTTGTACTCGCGCAGCTTGTCGATCAGCGGCGTGAGCGCGGCGTGCTCGCGCATCACGGCGATCATCGACCCGGGCGTGATGTTCGGGTCGTACATCTGCGCCGTCAGCGCCTCATACCGCTTCTCTACTTCTAACAGCTTTTCGAACATGGCTTTATCTTCATGGGGTAACGGTCGAGGCATTGAAATGCCTCGCTATGGGTGAGGACGTCCTGCCGGACGTATCCTTGCGGGTTCCCTTCCCGCTCCAGCGGACTCTTCGCCCGCGAGGGCGTCCTCCCGGCAGCGAGGCATTTCAATGCCTCGACCTGTGTGCTCTACTCTACGCCAGTGTCGCGGCGGCGTCTTTGGGGAGGGCGCGCGGGTCGCCCTCGGCTTCCAGAACGGCGTTCAGCGAGGCCAGCGCGACCTCCAGCTCGGCGTCGTCCGGCTCGCGCGTCGTCAGGAGCTGGGTCCACATGCCCGGGCGCGACAGGGCCGCGGCGACCGGGTTGTGGCGGTACTTGCCCGCGAGGCGCAGCAGCTCGAACGCGACCCCCGCGACGGGGAACAGCATCGCCAGTCCTATGGGGATGCGCTGCCAGGCGGGCAGCCCGTAGAACACCGAGGTCGCGAGCACCGACAGCAGCAGGACGATCACGATGAACGACGTGCCACACCTGGGGTGGAGCCGGGTCTGCGCCCGCGCCGCCTCGACCGTGAGCGGTCCGCCCGCCTCCAGCGCGTTGATGACCTTGTGCTCCGCGCCGTGGTACTCGAAGACGCGCCGCACGTGCGCCATCTGCGACACCAGGCCGATGTAGCTGAAGAAGATGGTGAAGCGCAGCGCGGCGTCGGTCAGGCCGAGCTGCCATCCCGCCGTCACGCCCGCGTTCTTGACGACCTCGACGAGAAGCTGGGGGAGCACCTTGAAAAGCCCGACCGCGATCAGCAGGCCGGTGACCATCGCGCCGCCGATCGCTACCTCGGTGACGCGGTTCGAGCGCGCGGGCGCGTCCGCCGGGAGCGGGTCGCGGCCCGCCGCCGCGGTGCCGAGCGCCGGGCCGACCGTCTCCTCGGCGGTGCGGATGGCGCGCTGCTCCTCGGGCTTCGGGATGTCCTGCTCGGCGACCTTCGCCGCCCAGAAGAGGGCGCGCGTCCCGAGCGCCATCGAGTCCACGAGGGCGAAAGCGCCCCGCAGCAGCGGCCACTTCTGCCAGTCGGGCCGCAGACTCTTGGGGACGGCCTCGCAGGTCAGCGCGATCGGACCGGTGGAGCGGCGACAGGCGACCGCAAAGTGTCGGGGGCCACGCATCATCACGCCCTCGATGACTGCCTGGCCCCCGTACATCGGCTGCTGCTTTGCCGGCTCCGACATCGCGATCAGCCTCCCTGTTTTCGGCTACTTCTTGGCGCCGGTCTTCATGCCGTACTTCTGCATGAACTTCTCGACGCGGCCCTCGGTGTCCACGATCTTCTGCTTGCCCGTGAAGAACGGGTGGCACGCCGAGCAGATTTCCACGCTCAGCTTGCTCGCGGTGGAGCGGGTCGTAAATGTATTGCCGCAGGCGCAGGTCACCTGCAGCTCCTCGTACTTCGGATGAATGCCCTCACGCATCGGTTTCCAAGCCCCTTTCAAACGCAAACCTGGCGATATCCGACCGCCAGGGCTTCCGACAGTATACCGATTAACGGTCCCCGTCGCAAACGCGCCACTCTATATATGGCCGTTCCCGGGGGGCGGTTCCCGTTCGTCGGGCGGGCGAAGGGATGGTATCCTGTAAGGAAAACTCCGCGCCGATATCGCGTCCCGTGCGCGCGCGCGTCGGTGCGGGGTTGCCGGATGTCCCGGTGCGGGTTCTCCCGCCCGCGTTGACTGGGTAAGGAGCCCTACCAGATGACCCTTTTTTCGTGGAACCGCCGACGGCGGGCGGCAGCAGCGATGACGGCGGCGTTTTCCGCGGCGACGATCCTGGCGGTCGGCGGCAGCACGGCGGCCCGGGCGCAGGCGCCCAACCAGAAGAAGCAGGAAGCGCAGGCGATGGCCGGTCAGGCCAAGATGCTCAAGGAGCAGTTCGGCTTCAGCAGCGCCCAGGTGAAGAAGTTCCAGGACAAGCAGATGGTGATCCTCGGCAAGTACCGGCCGAAGCTCGAGGCGATCCAGAAGAAGCACGGGGTCAAGCCCGGCGTGCGCCCCACCCAGGAGCAGCAGCAGAAGATGATGCCCGAACTCCAGCCCGTCGGCATGGAGATGGTGCAGAAGATGCAGGCCGCGCTCATGGAAACCGCCACCCCGGCGCAGCGGGAGAAGATCAAGAAGATGCAGTCCCAGGGACCGCCGCAGGGGCGGCCCGCCCCCAGAGGATAGCGAGAGGGCGGCGTGACGCGCAAGCGCCGCGGCGCAACGCGTCAGGCGGCGCGCACTGCTTCCTCGAAGGAGAAGTGCGCGCCGCCTTCGCTTTCCGGGTGACCCTGCCTGCGGAACGCGCCCGGGGCGGTGCCCGTCCACCGCTTGAACGCGGTGCTGAGCGCGGCCTCCGACCCGTACCCGACGCTCCTCGCGATCTCCGCGAGCGTACGCCGCGGGGACGCCCGCAACAGGCGTGCCGCCGTGTAAAGCCGCCACCGGGTCACGTAGTGCAGGGGCGGCTCGCCGACGAGGCGGGTGAACCGCTCCGCGAACGCCGAGCGCGACATCCCGGCCGCCCGCGCCATCTTCTCGACCGTCCACTCCTCCGCGGGCGCGCGGTTCACCGCTCCCAGGAGCGGACCGATCTCTCCGTCCGCCAGTGCGCGCAGCCAGTTTCCTCCGCCCTCGCCTCCGGTCCGGGGGGCAGCGCCGGCGCACTCGTCCGTCAGGAACGCGCGGACGGCCTGTATGAACAGGACGTCCGCGAGGCGGCTCATGACCGTACGCGCGCCCGGGCGGCGTCGGCCCCGGTCCGCCTCGTACACCAGCGTGTCGACCGTCGCCTGCAGCCAGGGGGCGGCGCGCCCCGCCTCGCCCCGCACCAGCAGTACCGGCGGCAGCGCCGCGAGCAGGGGGTTTGCCAGGGAGGCGGGCAGGTCGCCGTCGCGAAAATGTAGGTCGCCGCACACCGTCTCCGCCGTCACCTCCCCGTCGCCGCCGCCGAAGCGGGCGATGCCCGCCTGTTCGTCCATGACGCACCGCTCGCCCAGGAGCGCTTCCAGCGCCCGCACCGGCGTTTTCTCGGAGTCGCGCAGGGTGTGGGGGTGCCCGTGGGGGAAGATGACCAGGTCCCCCGTCTCCAGCCACGCGGGACTCGACTGCCCGACCGGAAGCCCCTCCACCGTCAGCAGGCACCTCCCACTCGTGACGACGTGAAACGATGCGTCCGCTCCCGACACGGAGTCGTCGAAGCGGACGCCGAAGGGGGCGCGCATCTGGGCGCGGTACAGGACCATCCCCCGCAGGAGCAGTGTCGGGAGTATGTCGTCGAGTGGGTCCACTTCCCCTTCCTTCCGGACGATCGCGAAAAAGAATCGGCGTTACGCACATTGTACGTCCAAGCCGCCG
>DATLHN010000554.1:0-5592 GCA_035539875.1 Armatimonadaceae bacterium | reverse complement strand
CACGTAGTTGTGCCCGTGCCCCCAGCGCGAGGCGAACCGGCCGAAGAGTCGGCGGTTTTCCTCGTCGCTTTTATTCTTGAGCCAGTAGGCGTGCCCGGCGGCGAATGCCACCCGCCGCCGTAAATACATCAAGGCCATCCGGTATCCCCGTTATAGTGAATACCCGGATGGCCGTGTTAGTTCCCGAGAGGTGCGAGTTTGCTAAGCGGATACAGGCGAAGAGTCGATAGAATTCAGCCCTGTAGCGCGCTTCGTTGACGGATGAGCAAATTGCGGAGGTGTCCAGACGTCGCCGTCGAAGGCGCCCGCTACGCCCCCGACCGTCCCCCTGAAGCCCCGGATGACGCCGGGAGTCTGCGGAACGGCGGGGGCGCGGGATCACCGGGCGGCGAGGAGCTGTTCGAGGATGGTGGGGTCTTTGATCTCCCGGTCTTTCGCCAGCAGGAGGACCTTGGAGACCACCTCCGCCGTGCGCGGGTCGTTGTCCGCGAACGGCAGGAACAGGCGGCCCCGCTGCGGCGCGAACGACAGGAAATCCGGCACTGACAGGCCCCCATGACCCCACCGAAAGAGATCCTCTGGCTCGGCCAGCAACGAAAGGCGCGCGATGTCGGGCTGGTACGGCGCGAAACTGCCCCACGGCTCGCGCTTGCGATGCCATCGCGATAAGGCCCCGCAAAGCGCAGCCTACCAGATCAGAGCAGCCGGGTAGGGAGCCATAGCGGAATCCGCCGTGACGAGCGGAACGTCCTCGACAACGCTCTGGGCGATCAGGAGGCGGTCGAAGGGATCGCGGTGATGCATCGGCAGGTCGTAGGTCCGCAACACGTGCTCGATCCGGATCGGCAACGGTTCGAATCCGTTCGCCGCGATACGGGCGGGCACGTACACGGTCGGCGGCTCGGGCAATGTCAGCTTACCCGTCCCGCACTTGATGGCGATTTCCCACGCGCTTGCCGCGCTGACTAAGACCCGGTTGTCCGGATCGGCAATGAGCGCGCGGGCGGTGTCGGATAACTGCGGGTCGTCGGTCAGCCACCAGAGCAGGGCGTGCGTGTCGAGGAGCAGGTTCACGACGCGTAAAAGAGGTCTTCGATCTCTTCGGGCAGGGGCGCGTTGAAGTCGGGGGCGACGACGACCTTCCCCCGGTCCGCGCCGGGGACGCGGGGGGCTCGGTGCGCGGCGCGTGCGCCTTCGGGCGCGGCGGCGTTCTTCGCCGTGGTCAGTCGGGAGACGAGTTCGCGCTTCTCCTCGGGCGTCAACTGCGCCGCGAGGCGGTAGACGACCTCCGCGTTCACTTCCAGAATAGCCATTGGGTTCGCTCCGTACCGGGAGTATACCGCACGGGCATGGGGGCATCGCCTGGGTCCGGCAGATTCGGCGGTTGGCATGGCGACCGTCCGGGCGGCACGGGTGGAGCGTGAAGCCGGCGTCACCGGGCGGCGAGGACGTGCAGGTCCGCGATCTTCTACGCTTGCGCCGCCGCGGACCAGAACCGGTCGGGTGTCTCACCGCGTGCCACGGCGGCGAGACTCTACGACACGCCGGAATCACAGTGAACGCGCTCCACGCGCGTGTTCGCGGAGTTGCCAGGTCGGTCCTTCTTGCCGTTGACAAACCGGCTGCGTTCGCCCATAGTGGGGCAATGTGGAGCCTGCGGGATCTATGGAACCGGCGCAATCGGAGGGAGGCTGAGGAGCAAATTCAGGAATTTGAGTGGCAACGCCTCCCCACCTTGCCTGTAAAAACGAAAGCTGAGATCGAAGCCCTGGCTCGTGAGCGACTTCAGGGCGACGAGATTATTCTCGGCGTCCGTCAGGATACCGACGGGTGCGTCCACGTTTCTCTTATAAGCAAGCGGGTCGAACAGGACACGGCCGCCCTCGTACGCCGATTCGGAATCGGAGGTTACGGTCGCGTATTGACGTTCGTGAAAAAAGAGGGGAAATGGGTCTACCTAGGTCCCGGCTTGTGGGAATCCTGATACTGCCCTTCAGAGCCGGTTTTGAGTTATAACACGCCGATCCCAGAGCGCGAGGGCGGGCGTTACGGGCCGTCCATCGGAGAGGCACCCCCGCCGGGCCGCGCGGGTCGGCGGGGGTGCGGACGCTACCTGGTGGCGAGGAGTTGTTCGAGGATGGTCGGGTCCTTGATCTCCTGGTCCTTCGCCAGCAGCAGGACCTTGGAGACGACCTCCGCCGTGCGCGGGTCGTTGTCCGCGAACGGCAGGAACAGGCGGCCCCGCTGCGGCGCGAACGACGGGACGATGCAGACGAACCCGCCCGGCTGCCGGTGGACGACGGCGCTGCCGAGGTGGACGCTGTAGTCCGCCAGGTGCCCCGCGATCAGGACGTGCGACTTCTCGACGCGGACGTTGTCCAGCTTCAAGAGGGTCGCCGCCTCGCGCACCAGCGCGGCGCGCATCTCGACCGTGGACGCGCTGGCCTCCGGGTCCACCCCGCCGACGTGGGCGACGCTTACCACGAGGTCCAGGTCGCGCATGGCCTCGGAGAAGAGGCGCGGCGGGACGTCGGCCAGCGGCATCCGCTTGTACTCGCCGCGCCGGGCGAAGCAGACGTCCTCGATCGTGAACCCTTCGACGTCCAGCGGCGAGAACGTCGTGCCCACCGAGTCCAGGTACGCCGAGATGCCCGCCGCGTGGAACGTCTTGCGCGCGGCCTCGTCGTAGCTGCTGATCCAGCCCCGCGTGCCGAGCAGGGCCATCGCCTGCTTCGGGTTGACCTGGTGCCCGCTGTAGCGCCGGGTGAACGTGCCGTCCGCCCGCTCCTGCGCGGTCAGCACGTACAGTTCGCGGAACACCTGCTTGAACGGCTGGACGCGCTCCCGCAGGAAGCAGTCGCGCTGCCAACGGTCCCAGCGCCCCGTCTGCAGCAGGTCGCAGGGGTGCGCCACGCGCAGCGCCATGTCCGGGCGCAGGGGGTAAGAATTCCCGGCTTCGTCCTCCAGCGCCCGCGCGTCGTCGTCCGCCGGGTAGCCCAGCACCGGCTCCCCGCCCTCCGACGCCTCCACGAAGACCAGCGAGCGGAGCAGGGGCCGCAGGACCGGGTGCTCCATGAGCCCGGCCACCTCCGCGCCGCTGAACACGTCCCCGCGGATCATCGCCTCTTCGAGCGACTGCCGCATGCGCGACGCCTGCCGCTCGATCTCCTTGCGGCGGGCGACCAGTCCGGCCACCGCCGGGTCCTTCTTCGCCTTCGGCGGGATGCTGGCCAGCGCCTTGCCCTTCTTGACTGCCAGCAGTTCCGGGTCGCCGAGGGGGTTGATGGAGAGCTGGACTGTCACGTCGTCCGCCGTGGCCGAGACCGGCCCCGCCGCCAGGTCGGCGACCGCGCGCTTCTCCATCGCCCACTCCAGCCGGACCGGGTCGGGGTAGCCGACGGTCCGCGCCAGGTTCTCCATCGCCAGGCGCGCGGCCTTCTTCTCGTTCTCCTGCCGCATCGCGCCGAACTGCTTCGAGGTCCGCAGGAACTCCTGCAGCGCGGCGTAGCGGTCCAGGGTCTCGTCCTCCCGCGCCTCCGCGTCCGCCGGAAGCGGCAGCAGGCCGAGGGCGCGCACCGAGTCCTGGTGCCGCTTCTCCCGGACGCGCCGCACCACGTCCTCCTTCGCGACCCGGCCCAGCATGGCGTCCGCGTAGAGCTGCGCCCGCTTGTGCCCGACGGACGACGAGGCGAACTTGGCGGCGGCGTCGATCTGCAGCCAGCGCGCCTCGCCGAGCGCGCCGTAGACCCGGTGGAACCAGGCCACGTCCACCCCGCCCTCCATGAGGTCGTCGGCGGTCAGCGGCGTTTTATCGCCGATCTCCGCCGCCCAGAGGGACTTCAGGTCGTCGTTGACGTAGTAGTGCTGGTCCTTGGTGTGCGCGTGGAGCCACCAGACCCCCTCGGCGAACGCGGGCCAGCCGAGCGCGGCTTCGACGTGCCGCGCCCACTGCGGCGCGAACACGGCCGCCTCCGCCAGCAGTTTCTCGGACACCTGCTCCGCGGCGGCCTGCGCGGCGAATACCTCCGGCGTCTCGTCCGGCGCCGGGTGGGTCGAGCGGATGACGGAGCTGAAGACCGACGCCCGGTCGTCCCCGGCGCGGTACGACGTGCCGACGCGCGAAAGGCCGTCCTTGCCGAGCAGTTTCAGGAAGCGCAGCAGCACCGCCATCCCGCCCGTGTAGGGCAGCGACCGGGCGACCTGCGTGACGACGGTCGGGTTGTCGCCGCGCCCGGCTTCGACGTCCAGCACGCGGCGTCGGCAGGCGTCCACGATCCCGCGCAGCCCGGGGACCGCGTGCAGACGGGGGTCCTCCTTGCGGGTCGTGAGCGACTGGATGCCGGAGAAGTCGCGCTGCTGCCAGTACCCCTCCGACGCGCGCGGCCCGAGCAGGTGGTCGTACACGTCGTCGGCGTTAGCGTAGCCCGAGCGGAACGCTTCGAGCAGCGCGTCCAGGTCCGCCCGCTGCCGCTCCGCCTCCGGGTGCGGCTGCGACAGCCACAGGTGCAGGTTCCACAGCCGCCGCCACTGCTCCGCTGACCAGGCGTCCGGGTACTGCTTGTGGTGGCTCGCGGCCATGTGGAACCAGACCTTGAGCCTCCCCGACGACCGCCAGCTCCCCGGCGCGCAGGCCGCCAGCAGCTTCCGCTCTGCCTCCTCGTCGACCTTCGGCTCGGCGGGGTTGAACTCGTCCTCGTCGTCCTCCAGCAGGTCGTCCAGATCGACCTCCTCGTCGTCCTCGTCTTCGTCCTCCCCGTCCGTGGTCGCCGGGGCGGGGGCGAGCCGCGCCTTCGCCTCCAGCGCCGCCCGCTCCGCCTCCGCGATCTTCAGAAACGAGTGCGTGGCGGCGTCGAGCAGAAAGTCGGCCGCGTTTTCGGTCGGCGGGAACAGCCGCGGGAGCCACGTGCTCAGCCGCTGTGCCACCTCCGCCCGCTCCTTCGGGAACGTGCTGTCGACGTCGTAGAGCTCGCGGGTAACCTGGCGCAACGCCAGGGGGCTGGTGTCCCCCCATAGCGAGGTCGAGCGCCCGAAGAACGCCGCCTCCAGGCGCAGTAGTTCCAGGCCGTCCGCGTCGCGCATCGCGTCGGGCCGGTCCCGCCAGAACGCTTCCAATTCGTCGGCGAGCGGCAGCCGCGCCCGGTCCTCCTCCGGCGACCGGTTGACGTCGGGCCGCGGGAACTGATAGGCGGAGACGTCGCCGAGCAGCACCTCCTCGGTCGCGTCGTCCCACCGGGTGACGGTCACCGGCACCTGTCGCCGCGCCTCGATCCAGGCGCAGAGGCCGTTCACGATGGCGAGGGTGCTCGGGGAGACCAGTGTCGGCGGGGCGGCGGGCGGCGTCGGTGGCTCCGGCCGCGTGAGGTTGGCCGGGTCCATCAGGCCGAGGGCGTTGTCCAGCGTCGGCTTCTCCGCGTCGGCGTCCAGCAGCCGCTCCAGCACCGCCTTCTCACCCTGCGTCGGGTCGGCGGCGCGCCGCGCCGCGAACGCCGCCGCGCGCTGCCGGACCGCCTCCGGCTGCCGCTTCGCCTTGGCCATCTCGTCCAGCAGGCCGAGGCCCGCGATCCGCTGCTCCTGCGTCTTGCCCCCGAGCAG
>DATLHN010000553.1:0-5613 GCA_035539875.1 Armatimonadaceae bacterium | reverse complement strand
AGCGCGGTCTCGGTCAGTTCCAGGTCCAGCATCGTCGGAGAGAATCCCGTCTCGCGCAGGATGCGGTCGACGCGCACCGCCAGATCGCGTTGCGCGAACTGACGCACGGACAGGTTTACGGAGACGCGGACCTTCAGCCCGCGCGACGCCCAGGCCGTCCCCTGCCGACACGCCTCGCGCAGCACCCACTCCCCCAGCCCGACGATCAGCCCGGTCTCCTCGGCCAGGTTCACGAAGTCGCCGGGGGATAGCATGCCGTGGCGCGGGTGGTTCCACCGCACGAGGGCTTCGACCCCCGTCAGTCGTCCGGATACCAGGTCGGACTGCGGCTGGTAGTGCAGGGCGAACTCGGCGCGCTGGAGGGCGCGCCGCAGGTCCGACTCCATCGTTAGCCGCTCCAGGTTCGACGCGTTCATCACCGGCGTATAGACCCGGCAGGAGTCCCCGCCGTCCTCCTTGGCGCGGTACATCGCGACGTCGGCGTGCTTCAGGAGCGTGTCAGCGTCGTCGCCGTCGCGCGGCAGCAGGGCGAGACCGATGCTCGCGGTGGCGTACAGCTCGTGGTCATCGATCCGCACCGGCCGGCTCACCATCTTGAGGATCTTGCGGGCCATCCTCAGGGCGGCCTGCTCCGAGCCGATGCCGGGCAGCAGGAGGATGAACTCGTCGCCGCCGAGTCGGGCGACCAGGTCTCCCTCCCGCACCGCGTGCTCCAGGCGGCGCGCCACCTGCTTGAGCATGCGGTCGCCCACGGCATGACCGAGCGTGTCGTTGATGTGCTTGAACCGGTCGAGGTCCAGAAACAGTACCGCGGACACCGGAGACGCCGGGTTAGCCAGGAGAACGTCGAGGCGCAGGCGGAAAAGCTGCCGGTTGGGAAGGTGCGTCAGGGTGTCATGGGTCACCTGCCACTCCATCTGTTCCTCGGCGCGGCGGCGCTCGGTAATGTCCGTGCAGACGCCGTACGCGCTCCAGGCCCCGGGCCCGGTCGGCTCCAGTCGCACGTCCTCCCGGAGCCAGCGCAGACTGCCGTCGCAGGCGCGACAGCGGAACTCCTGCGAGTACCGCCCCCGCCCCGCCCGCAACGCCTCGCGGCTGAGGCGGTCCATTTGCTCGTTTTCTTCCGGCAGGCGGCTGGCAAACCAGGCCTCCTCCCAGTCCTCGTAGGAGGAGGCGTCCAGCGGCAGCAGAGTCTGCGCCGACTCTAGATTGGAGACCTTGAGACGCCAGTCGTAGGGGTTGTCGGCGTCGCCGGTCTCGCGAATCGTGGCGTACCAGAGCAGGCAGTTGGCGCCGCTGAGAATGTGCTGCACCATCTGCTCCGATTCCCGGCGCGCGGTCAGGTCATGGACCACGATGCACAGCACCTCCCGGCCGCCGACATCCACCAGGCTGGAGCTTACCTCCACGGCGACATGGCTGCCGTCGCGCCGCCGGTACTGGCGCTCCCCGATGTCGAGCATGCGGTGGTCGCGGACGCGCTGGACGTTGCGGTCGACCTGGTCGCGCCGGTGCGCCACGATGTCGTACAGGGTCAGGTCGGCCACCTCGGCCGCCGTATACCCCAGGAGACTCTGAAGCGCCGGGTTAGCCTCCAGGACGCGCCGGGAGTTGAGGTCGACCAGGAATATCCCCTCCGAGGACTGGGTGACCACGGAGCGGTAACGCTCCTCGCTGCGTATCAGCGCCTCCTCGGAGCGGGCGCGGTTTACGGCCAGTGCGACGAGACGGGCCGCGCTCTCCATCATCTCGATGTCGGCGCGGGTGGGCAAACCGGCGCTCGCCGGGTAGAGGACGAAAGTGCCGAGCGGATCGCCGTTCGCCGTGAGGATGGGCTGCACCCAGCAGGAGGTAATGCCGAGTCCGCCCAAGAAGCGGCGCACCCAATCCGGGTAGCGCCGCGCCCGGCGGATATCCCGGACGAGGACCCGCCGCTTCTCGTGGATCGCGCGCGTGGACGGGCTCTCCATCGGATCACGGATGGTCCCGAAAACGCCGGAATGAAACGGGGCAGGCAGACTCGGCGCGGCAGCAACGCGCAGCACCGGAGTCTCGCCCTGCTCGGGCGGCTCCCAGAGCAGCACCGCGCCGCGCAGGGGGTTCGGGCAGTTCGCCTCCACGCTGTGAATGAGGGCGTTAAGCGCGGCTTCGAGGCTTCCGCCCTCCGTGAGCGTTTCCAGAACCTCGCTGTAGGCGACGCGCAGCGCCGCGGCTCGCTTATCGTCCGTGATGTCGCGGGCGGTCGCGTACAGGAGCGGCAGTCCGGGGTGGCGGACGGCGCTTCCCGAGAACCACCGGTAGCTCCCGTCCCGGTGGCGCATGCGCAGTTGCAGGGGCGGCGGCGTCGGCGACTGGCCTCCGGCCACGTGCCGCAAGTACGTCGCCGCCCGTGCGCGGTCGTCGGGATGGAGCAGGTCGAGGGCCGTCATCGCGGTGAACTCGCCCGGAGTGTATCCGAGGACGCCCTCCCACGCGGGGTTGACGCGCTGGAGCCGTCCGTCGTGCGTGACCACCGCCATCAGGTCCCGGGACAGTTCGAAGAAGCGGTCGCGCTCCTGCTGGGCGCGCTGTTCCTGCGTCAGGTCGATCCCGGTGGCGACGATGTAGACGGTCTTCCCGTCCGCGTCCGTGACGGCGGCGTTCGACCAGACGATCCAGCGCAGGTCCCCGGCCCGCGTCCGCCAGTGGTTCTCGAACCGGGAATGACTGTCGCCGTCGCCGCGGATCAGTTCGTAGAAGGCGGCGATCACCCGTCCCCGGTCCTCCGGAGTGAGGAACACGTCGTAGAACGGCTGCCCCTCGACCTCCTCGAACGCGTAGCCGGTGAGGTCCTCGCAGGCGCGGTTGAAGCGCACGATGCGCCCGTCCACGTCGAGCACCACGATGAGCGCGCCGACCGTTTCGAAAAGGGCGTCGGAGAAGCCCGGATCGAAGCGCAGGGCGTGCAGCGCCTCCCTGCGCGCGGTGACGTCGTACATGACCCCCTGCGCGCCGATGACGCTGCCGTCTTCGTCATGCCAGGGCCGCGAGCGGTCGGCGAGCCACGCCAGACGCCCGCTCCGGGTGCGCACGAGGTAGACGGCGCGGTAGGCGGCGACCTTTCCCGCCTGTTCCGCCGCCCGGACGTCGCGTACGGTCTGCCCGTTCAGGCTCAGATCACGACCTTCGCCCCGCGCGTCGATGGCTTCTACCCCTTCGGCACGCAGGACCAGTTCGGTGAAGCCGATCTCGCGCACCTCCTCTGCCGTATAGCCGGTCAGGACCGCGATCGTGGGCGCAAGGTAGTCAAACCCCGGCGGGGTGTAGCGCGTGCGGTACGGGACGAGCACTTCGACGCGGGCGTCGGGGTCGAGCGAAGGGGCGAATGTTCCGACAGGGGAGAGACTGTCGGCGGGCTCCGCGTGGCCGGACGCGGCGTGACCGCTGCCGCCTAGCTTCCCCGACTGCGGGGTGGCGGCTTCCTGCTTCTGCGGGTCGTCGGCTGCGTCTCCGGGCTTGGTGGACATCGGCGGGCGGGCTACCAATCAGCGTACCACAGGATGGCGACTTGCAGTTTACATGCCGGGCAGGGTCGGAAGACGGGGAGTATCGGGAAGCGGGGTAATATTGGAACCCCGAAGGGACACTGATACGGTATCGAGAATGTGTCATCGAAGAGGAGAGGCCGCGCCGCCATGCTGAACTACCCCCGTACCTCCGCCGAACCCACCGCGGGTAGACGCTCCGCATTTACGCTCATTGAACTGCTCGTGGTGATCGCGATCATCTCGCTGCTGGCGGCGATACTGTTCCCGGTCTTCGGGCGAGCGCGTGAGAAGGCGCGGCAGGCGTCCTGCCAGAGCAACCTGAAGCAGATCGGCCTTGCGATCCAGCTCTACGCGCAGGACTTCGACGACACGTACGTCCCCAAGTACAACTGCGACGTGTGGAACGCCACCTACGCCGACCACTGCGACTCGCCCTTCCTCCAGACGGACGGGACGATCTCCCCGCCCTACCCGCAGTGGCTGCCCGCCGCCTCGGACCCGCCGGGCACCCCCTACCTGCTGGAGCCGTACGTCAAGAACGACGCGGTCCGGCTATGCCCCTCCCGCCGGGAGTACCCGCCGTTGCCGGGCAGCGGCGACCCGCGGGAGACCGTGGGCCGGTACGTGCTCAACGGCTGGGACAGCTACTACGCCCGGGCGCTCGGGCGCACGGAGACGTCGCCCCAGGGCCAGGCGGACAGCGCCGTGCCCGAACCCGCTCAGACCCTCCTGGTCTGGGAGCACACGAACAACGCGGGGGAGTGCCAGGTGGGCCAGGAGGGCGGCGACGCGGAGCGCCTGTCGGCCGTATCCGACCACTGGAACGACACCCACAACGGCGGCTTCACCACGCTCTGGTGCGACGGCCACGTGAAGTGGATGACGTTCCCGCAGCTGCGCCGCCGCCTCTTTACCATCCAGGAGGAGTAGCGAGCGGCGGCGCAGCAGTGCGACGGGCCTCTCAGACGGCGACGACCGGGTTCCGGAGCGTGCCGATGCCTTCCACCGTCGCCTCCACCACGTCGCCCGGTACGATCGCGCCGATTCCCGAGGGCGTGCCGGTCGCGATCACGTCGCCGGGCTCCAGCAGGAACCAGTTCGACAGGAAGGCGATCAGCGTCGGGATGCGGTAGACCATGCTCGCGGTCGTGTCGTCCTGCTTCGTCTCGCCGTTCACGCTCAGCGTGACGCGCAGCGCGTGCGGGTCCGGCACCTCTTCGGCGGTCACCAGGTACGGTCCCATCGGGCCGAACGTGTCCACCGACTTGGAGCGGAACCAGGGGTGCTTGCGCCCCTGGTCCGCGCGCTGCACCTCGCGCGCGGTCACGTCGTTGAAGACGCTGTAACCCACGACCAGGTCCATCGCGTCCGCCTCGGAGACGTTCTTGCCACCCTTGCCGAGTACCACGAGCAGTTCCGCCTCGAAGTCCACGCGCCCGAGCCAGTCGGGGATCTCGATCGGCGCGTCCGGGCCGACGACGCTGGTGGACGCCTTCAGGAAGACGATCGGCTCCTCGAAGACGTCCGCGCCGGACTCCTTCGCGTGCTCGGCGTAGTTGCGCCCGATGGCGAGGATGCGGTTCGGACGCGGGAGCGGAGCGAGCAGGCGTACTGCCCCGTCCGGCAGCGCCGCCCGCTCCCGCAAGTCGTCGTCCGCAAGCGCGGACGCCAGGGCGTCCCCGATAACCGGCAGGGCCATCGCCGCCTCCAGAGGGGTCGCGGGCGCGTCCGCGACCCCGTCGCCGGAGGCCCTGGACTCCCGCATCAGACCGCCGAGGTCGTACAACTCCCCCCCGCCGCCGACCACGACGCACAGCCGCTCGCCGCCGTCGGACACTTCCGCCAGTGCGAATCGCATCTCTACTTCACCCCCATGAATTTTTCCCGGCGCACCAGGAACCGCTCGGCGGCCCCGGCCAGCGCGGCATACTCGGCCTCCGCCAGTTTCTCCTCCGCGCCGAAGAGGAACGTGGGCACGTGGCGGATGCCCGCGCGGTACGCTTCCTCGTCGAACGGCAGGATGTGGTCCGCGTACTCCTCCATCAGCACGGACAGGCGCAGGGCCTCCGGGTCCGCCCCCGCCTCC
>DATLHN010000552.1:0-2418 GCA_035539875.1 Armatimonadaceae bacterium | reverse complement strand
GTCGGGGTGGGGGACGCCCCGGTGTCAACGGTCGGGTCGAACGCGTACGTCCCGCCGCTGCTGCACCCGGAGAGCGCGCCGCCGAACCCGAGCGCGCCGCCGATGCCGAGCAGCGCGGTCCCGCCGCCGACCGTCCGCAGGAAGTCGCGCCGCCGCAGCTTCGCGTCTTTGCTGAAACGAGTTCCCATAACTGAGTCAATTCCCTTCTCGCTGACCGGCTTCGCCGCAGGGTAGGCGCGCGCGTGCCGTCGTCCTCTGTTTCAGTTATGGGAGCAGTACCAGAGAAAATCGACCGGAAGCGAGCAGGCTGCCGGTCAGCACTGGTATTATTGGCCGGGCGGGGCGGATTTTCAACCGGTCCGGCGAAAAAAAGCAAGCACGCTGCCCCCGCCCACCGGGCGGGGGCAGCGTGCCCCGCTTACCAGTTGCCCTGGAGCAGGCGGCGCGTCTCGTCGCGGTGGGTCGTCTCGTCCTGGATGAACGTTTCCAGCTGCAGCTTCAGGCCGGTTTCGCCCTGCTCCTCGGCCATCTGCACCAGCTTCTTGTACGCCTCGACCGCCTGGGTCTCGGCCTCCAGCACGTTCTGGAGCATCTGCTTCGGGTCCTCGGCGGGCGGGACCGGCAGGACCGACGTCGTCGGGGTGCCGCCGCGGACCGCGACGGCGTTGGCGAGGTACTGGGCGTGCCCCTGCTCGTCCGGTATCTCCGTCTGGAAGAAGCGGACCAGCTCCAGGCGGTACGGCCCGGAGACCACCGCGGAGTAGTGCGTGTACTGGACCACCGCCTGGTACTCGGCGGAAAGCTGCGCGTTCAGCGCGGCGATCAGTTCCTGACTCGTGCTCATGGGTTCAATGTCCTCCCGTGCGTGCGTGCGTGTTTGCATGCGTGCGTGTGGGGTTGGTGTGGTGTCACGCCTGAATATACCTCCGGGCGCGCCGTAACCAACCCCTCCCACCGGTCGGACTACCTATCACCGGAGGGTGTCCTTGATCGCGGCGTCGCGCACGGCGAAGAACGCGGGCTTGGGCTTGCCCTGCCGGTCGAACAGCAGCGGGTAGTCCGTGCGCCCGCGGATCGGGAAGTTGTTGAACCAGGAGTCGGTGTCCTCGACGCCCCAGAGGGTGACGCGGTCGATGTGCTCCCGGTTGCGCAGGAACATCTCGAACGCCTCGCGGTACCGCTCGGCGTGCTTGCGGGCGACGTCGTCGGGCAGGCCCCCCGTGTACGGGTTCAGGACCGCGCGCATCTCCGGGGTCATCTCCTCGCGCGTGTTGACGTCCGCCCCCCGGTAGCGCGTCGGCAGGACGCCGATGTCCAGCTCCGTGATCATCACCGGCAGGCCGAGCGCGGCGAACTCCTTGATCGACGCCTCCACCTCGGCGAAGTCGGGGTCGTCCATGCGCCAGTGACCCTGGATGCCGACGGCGTGGACGGGGACCTTCTTCGCCAGAAGCTCCTTGATCAGCCGGATCGCCTTCGGGCGCTTGTAGTTGCGCTCGATGTTGTAGTCGTTGTAGATCAGGATCGCCTTCGGGTCGGCCTCGTGCGCGGCGCGGAACGCCTGCTCGATGTAGTCGGGGCCGATCGCCTTGAGCCAGGGGGTGGGGCGCAGGTACTCGTCGGGCGCGTCGCTCAGCGCCTCGTTGACCACGTCCCACTGCGCGATCCGGCCCTTGTAGCGCCCGACCACGGTGGCGATGTGCTTGCGCATCCGGGCCAGCGCGACCTCGCGGCTCGGCGGGTTCCCGCCCTCTCCTTCGAAGAACCACTTCGGCGTCTGCGAGTGCCAGACCAGCGTGTGGCCGACGACCTGCGCGCCGCTCTTCTGCGCGATCTCGACCAGTTTGTCGGCGTCGTCGAAGGTGAACTTCCCCTCGGCCGGCTGCGTGAAGTCGGGCTTGAGGCTGTTGCCCGGCGTCAGCGCGTCGAAGTGCCGCTGCGCGGTCGCCAGGCTGCGCGGGTCCTCGCCGCGAAGCTGCTTATAGTCCACCGCCGCCCCGATCTGGAACTTGCCCTTGAAGGCGTCCCGGAGCGGCGGCAGCGCGGCGGCGGCGTCGGCGGCGGGGGGCGCGTTCGCCCCCTGCGGCGTCGCGGCGGTGTCCGCCGGGGCGTGCCCGCAGGCGACCGCGACCAGCAGCGCGGACGCGGCGGCGACGCCCAGCGTGGTCACGGCGAAGCGGGCGCGCCCGCGCGGGCGTCGCGCGTTCGGAGTCATCGTTGACGTTGGCTTCATGCCCTTTGTTTCCCCCCGCGCGAACTCGCTTCCTTCTTCGTACTCTGGCTTGGGCCTCTCACCCCCCGCCCTTCGGGCACCCCCCTCTCTCGCAAGCGAGCGAGGGGGGCCTGTCGAGAAGTGCCCTGCCGCGGTCCCGAGCCCCACCATTGCCAGAGTCCCCCCTCTCTCGCTTGCGAGAGAGG
>DATLHN010000551.1:0-8933 GCA_035539875.1 Armatimonadaceae bacterium | reverse complement strand
ACCCGCTTTTCCCGCGCGATCCGGACGACGAGCGAGTTTACCTCGGGCTTGTCCGTGGCGGCGACGACGAGAAAGGTATCGCGCTCCAGCAGTTCGGGGGTGAAGGGGGCGGCGAGGTGGACGACACTGCCCGCCTCCGCGAGGGCGCGGAGGTCGTCACACGCCTCGGGAGCGACCACGGTCACCGACGCCCCCGCTTCGGCGAGCGCGCGCGCCTTGCGCGCGCCGACGGCACCGCCGCCGACCACCACGCAACGCCTGCCGCCCACGTCGAGCGCCACGGGATACAAGAATGCCGCCATGAAGGAGATTTCCCTGCCGCCGCCGTCATTATATCGCCCACGACACGTCCCCCCTACCAGAGGTTCCAGGCACCTGTCGAAAGGATATACACGCCGAGCGCCAGGTTAGTGACAGCGTGCGCCACGATGCAGGCGAAAAGACTTTTCGTGCCGCGCAGGAGCAGTGCCATGAGGGCCGCGTAGGCCAGCGCGGCCAGGTACTCGGGGTGCGCCAGCCCGAACAGGACGGCCACGATGGCGAACGCCGCCCAGGAGAACGTCCCCACCGGGAGCGACCACCAGCGATCCTGGTCGGTCGCGAAGCGGAGCAGGAACGAGCGCCAGAAGACCTCTTCCATCACGGGCACGACGACGGCCAGTCCGAAGAGGCGTACGCCGACGAACGCCGCCCGCATCGCCTCGCCCGCGATCGCCGTGTTCGGGTCGAACGCCGCGCGCGCGCCGAGTAGTTTGAGCGGCGGGGTGACCCGGTCGATGCCCAGCCACAGCAGAAGGCCAGCCAGACCCACCGCGACCCCGACCGCCAGCATCCGCGCGTCGAACCGCACCTCGCCCTTCCACGCCTTCGCGCAGGCGAGCAGCGCGACCGTAACCGCGGCGACCTTGGCGATGTACGCCGCCGGGTAGAGTCCCGGAGGGACGTACCCTTCCAGCGTCGTTAGCAGCAGGAAAAGCGCCATCGGTGCCACGTACGGCACCCACGACGGGGTATCTACGGCAGCGACGGCTTTCGCCGCGCTGCTGGCTTCGTCCGACGATCCGATCTCCTCTTGCGCCACGCTCACCCGAATGTCCCCCTACCCGAGCACGCCTGCCAGATTGGTAAGGACGCGGCGCAGGTAGCCCCGCGTGCCCACGACCTCGGCTATATTATCCAGCAAAACGCCGCGGTCTTCACCCGCGTCCCACCGAATAAATAGCGCGCGCAGGCGTTCGGCCATTCCGGCGTACGCCGCCTCGAACTCCGCCTTCGCTTCGACAAGCGCCGGTCGCAGGCGCGCGAGGCTCTGCTCGTCGCCCTCCGCGCGCGCCTCCTGGAACTCCATCAGGGTTTCCTGGAGTTCCAGTACCTGCGCGAAAAGGGACTGCGGGGGCTTCGCCGCGCCGTCCTTCGTGTCGTCCGGGCGGACGCCGCGCTCCCGGCGCAACAGGTATTCCGCGCGCGCGAACGGGTCCTTCAGGGTGCGGAAGGCGTCGTTGATCAGCGCCGTCGAGTCCAGGGCGATCGCCTGCGTCTCCGCGTCCGCGGTCGCCCAGCGGTCGGGGTGGTAGCGCCGGGAAAGCTCCCGGTGGCGCACGGCGAGCGCCTCGTCGTCCGCGCTCACCGGCACGCCCAGGACGTCAAAGTAACTCGCCGTCGGCGAGATCGGTTCGAGCATCTGGCTACTTGGCGGTGAACGAGGTGCCGCAGCCGCAGGACCGGACGGCCTGGGGGTTCTCGAATACGAACCCGCCCTCCATCAGGTTCTTGATGTTGTAGTCGAGGGTGGTCCCCTTGAGGTACAGGGCGCTCTTCCGGTCCACGACGACCTTCAGGTCCTCGACCTCGTACGTAATGTCGAACTCGGGGTCCGGGTCGTTCTCGTGGTCGATGACGTAGGACAGGCCCGAGCAGCCGCCGCCGCGGACGCCGAGGCGCAGGTACCAGCCGGACTTGCCCTGCTTCTCCTGCTGGCGCTTCACCTGCCTCAACGCGTTCGGCGTGAGGATTACCACCGGCTCCGCCGCCGCCGCGGTCGAATCAACCTCTGCTGCTGGTGCGGTCGTCATTTCCTGCTATCCTTCCAAGGTCAAGGGGCGGGGGCGACGGCCGTCGCCCCCGCCCCTATGCCTGCGCTACACTGTCGGAGCCCCGCGGGTTCCGGCTCAGGCGGCGACTGCCGCCTTCTCCTCGGCGAGGACGTGCGCGGTCGCGCTCTGGGTCGCCCGCTTCGCCTGGAAGTCCTGGATCGCTGCCTTGATCGCGTCCTCGGCCAGGACCGAGCAGTGGATCTTCACCGGCGGCAGGGCCAGTTCCTCGACGATCTGCGTGTTCTTGATCTGCATGGCCTCGTCGACCGTCTTCCCCTTGACCATCTCGGTGGCCAGGCTGGAAGAGGCGATCGCGGAACCGCAGCCGAACGTCTTGAACTTGGCGTCCTCGATCACGCCCTGCTCGTTGATCTTGAGCTGGAGCTTCATGACGTCGCCGCACTCCGGCGCTCCCACGATGCCGGTGCCGACGCTCGGATCACTCTTATCGAACGCACCCACGTTGCGCGGGTTCTCGTAGTGGTCTATTACCTTATCGCTATAGGGCATTTCTGTCTACTCCTTGCTTATCTCTACCCGTTTCCCAAAACAGGAACACGAGGCGCTTAGTGCGGGTTCCACTTGACGGTGGCCAGGTCCACGCCCTCCTGCGCCAGTTCCCACAGCGGGGACATCTCGCGCAGACGGCTGACCTCGTGGATGACACGATGGGTCACGAAGTCGATCTCCTCCTCGGTATTGAACCGGCCGATGCCGAACCGCAGCGAGGAGTGCGCCAGCTCGTCCCCGACGCCCAGAGCCTTGAGCACGTAGGACGGCTCCAGCGAGGCCGACGTACAGGCGGAGCCCGAGGAGAGCGCGACGTCCTTGAGGCCCATCAGCAGGCTCTCGCCCTCGACGTAGTTGAACGAGAGGTTCAGGTTCCCCGGCAGGCGATGCTCCAGCGAGCCGTTGACGTACACCTCGTCGATGGCGTCCATGATGCCGCGCCGCAGCTTCTCGCGCAGGTAGATCAGGCGCTCCGTCTCGGCGGCCATCTCCTCGCGCGCCAGTTCCGCCGCCTTGCCGAAGCCGACGATGCCGGGGACGTTGAGCGTGCCGGAGCGGAAGCCGCGCTCGTGGCCGCCGCCGTCCATCTGGGCGGTCAGGCGGACGCGCGGGTTGCGCCGCCGGACGTACAGCGCGCCGACGCCCTTCGGGCCGTAGATCTTGTGGGCGGTGATCGACGCCAGGTCGATGTTCATCGCGTTGACGTCGAGCGGGACCTTTCCGAACGCCTGCACGGCGTCCGTGTGGAACAGCACGCCGCGCTCGCGGCAGATCTTGCCGATCTCCGCCATCGGCTGCACGACGCCGATCTCGTTGTTCGCCGCCATGATCGAGACGAGAATCGTCTTATCGGTGATGGCGCTCTTCAGCACGTCCAGATTGACGAGGCCGTCCTTCTGAACCTCGAGATAGGTGACCCGCTTGCCGTCCTTCTCCAGGCGCTTGCACGTATCCAGGACGGCCTTGTGCTCCGTCACCACGGTGATGATGTGGTCGCCCTTGTCGGCGTACATCTCCGCGACGCCCTTGATGGCCAGGTTGTCCGACTCGGTCGCGCCGGAGGTGAACACGATCTCCTTGGAGTCCGCGCCCAGCACCTGAGCGACCTGCTCGCGGGCCTTGTCCACCGCCTCCTCCGCGCCCCAGCCGAAGGCGTGGCTGCGCGAGGCCGCGTTCCCGAAGACGTCGGTAAAGTAGGGAATCATCGCCTCGACCACGCGCGGGTCGGTACGGGTCGTGGCGTTATTGTCCAGGTAGATCGGGGTTTTCACAGCGCTCATCGCGAGCCTACTCCTCTTATTTCTTCGTTTCGAGGCCGACGGGGGCGGCGGCGGCGGTAGCAGCGGTAGGGTGAGAGACGGCGGTCCCCAGCATGCTCAGGGGCGTCCCCCCCGCGAACGTCCGCGGCAGGGGCGGGGCGGGTTCGCAGACCTCGGCCACGGTGGTCTCGCGCAGCAGGCGAACCATCTCCTCCTGAATGCGGGCGAGGGGGCCGCGCAGGGTGCAGTGGCGGGACTGGGCGCACCGGTCCGGCCCCGCCTCCTCCCAGCACTGCGCGATCGCCAGGGGGCCGTCCATCGCCTCGACCACTTCGGCCACCGACATCTCTTCCGCGGACCGGGCGAGTCGGTATCCCCCGGTCGGACCGGGGACGGAGGCGACGAGGCGGTGGCGGGCCAGCGTCTGCATGACTTTAGCGAGCAGTTCCGCGGGGATCTCGTAGCGTCGTGCGATCTCGCGGGGGCCGACCAGGCGCCCCTGACCTTCACCAGCCAGGAAAGAGAGAGCGAGGAGTGCGTAGTCAGCCTTTTTCGTAAATGTAAACATTTCGCCCTCTCTATTCGACAAGCTATTCGGCGACCTGATTAGTCGCCGTTCGGCAGTATTGTACCTTTCGCCCCCTCCCCTGTCAAGCGAGGTAATCGGGAATTGTTCGCGCTATTGGGTGCCGCGCCGGGCGCGCATGATCGCTATGTTTAGTCCCCCGGGTCGGCGCGGGTACGACAGGAAAAGGTGGTAATAGCGGCGAACAGAACACTCTTCGCTTCGGGCGGCCGATTCCTTTGGGAACACGGCACGCCGGTTTGTCGTCACTACTCTATGGGTGCGTTTATTGCGCCCCTGCTCGCCGGAGTCCGACCGCGGGAGACGGCCCGCGCGCCGGTTGCGTCGCCCCGGGCGACTATGTTATAATTTCCTCCGTCTATGCGGTGACGAAGTTCCCTCCCTTCTCCCTGTTCCGGGATATTTCCGGTCCGGGGAAAACCGGTCGGAGCGGGATTCCCCGCGCATGCAGACACCTGGCAGACACGCATCACTTCACATCGTCGTGGCAAGTGGCAGCACAGGCCCCGACAGAGCACCGCGAAACCACCGCATCGGGACGGCGTCGACGTTACGGAACGTTTTAGAGACGGACGGCCGCCGGTGCGCTACGCGCCCGACCCTCACCGCACCGAGTCGTACTGCGCGCCCGACGGCAAGGCAGCGCAGGCTGGCAGCAGTATCTCGGTACGGCAGAGTCTGGCACATACCGCATCCAGCGGGACAGTCCGAGAATGCGCGCGCGCTCGGTCAATCGAACTCCCCAGCCGTCGGGAGTCACGGATACTTCTACCGGGTCCCCGGGTCCCGGGAATATTTCGTCCGGTCGGCGGGAGGAACGAGCGCACTCCCTGAGAGATATTAGGATAGGTGGGGTGGTCCGGCAATTGCCGGGCCGCGCCCCTGTTGGTCTCGGAAGGGCGAGGGCGTAGTTCGCATCGACCGGGGTTTCAGAGATTCACGCTGGATTCGCGCTGCACGCAAGCCCGCAGGCAGTTCCATAGGACAGTTCCCAGGGCAGTGCCCGGTATGCCGCTCCCGCGTTGCGGGACCCTTACCGGCGCTCCCGCCGCTATCCGGCAGCCACTGGGCCGTCATGGAGGGACAGTAGTAAAAGATGGCAATGGTACGCAAAGGGGTCGGTGAAATCCTCCTCGAGAAGGGTTTCATAACGGCCGCACAATTGGAGCAGGCGCGCGAGACGCAAAAGACCGCGCCCGGCGATGTCGGCAACACTTTAATGAGCCTGGGGTTCGCCACCGAGCGCGACGTCGTGGAGGCGCGCGCCGCGTCGGAGGGCGTTCCCTTTGTTGACCTCAACAAGCACAAACCCGAGCCCTCCGCCATCAACGTCGTCCCCGCGCACGTGGCGAAGAAGCACAACGCCCTTCCGGTCAAGAAGGATGGCAACCGACTCTGGGTCGCCATGAAGAATCCGCGCGACGTCGTCGCGGTGGACGACGTACGCATGGTCTCGCGCTGCCTGGTTCAGCCGATGGCCGCGGTCGCGACGGACCTCGAGGACGCCCTGAACAAGGCGTACGGCAACGCCGGTGCCAACGGCGCGGGGCCGATCGCCCCGATCGGCGGCGCGTCGATCTCCGCCCCGGGTGGCGGCACGGGCGGCCTGGCGGACATCATCAAGGACTTCGGCGGCCCGGCGACCGCGCGCGACGACGACGACGGCGGCGCGGACGAGGAAGTGGCGAACCAGGCCCCGGTCATCCGGATGGCCAACGCGCTGCTTTCCAACGCCATCGACATGGGCGCCTCCGACATCCACATCGAGCCCGACCGGCGCAACGTGCGCGTCCGGTTCCGCGTGGACGGCGTCCTCCAGGAAGTGATGCCGCTCCCGAAGCACATCCAGGCCCCGCTGATCTCCCGCTACAAGATCATGTCCGACATGAACATCGCGGAGCGGCGCGTGCCCCAGGACGGACGCATCCCGATCAAGCACGCCGGCAAGGACTACGACATGCGCGTGTCCTGTCTGCCCTCGCTCTACGGCGAGAAGATCGTCATGCGTATTCTCGACAAGAGTTCCGTCCTCCTGGGCCTGAACAAACTCGGCTTCGAGCCGCACGTCCAGTCTACCCTGGAGGAGCTGGTCGCGCAGCCGAACGGGATGTTCCTGGTCACGGGTCCGACCGGTTCCGGCAAGACCACGACGCTCTACTCGGTCCTGAACAAGATCAACTCGGTCGAGAAGAACATCATCACGGTCGAGGACCCGATCGAGTACCAGCTCTCGGGCGTCACCCAGGTCGGCATCAACAAGAAGGCCGGCCTGAACTTCGCGAACGCGCTGCGCTCCTTCCTGCGCCAGGACCCGGACATCATCATGGTCGGGGAGATGCGCGACCTGGAGACCGCCGAGATCGCGATCGAAGCGGCGCTTACGGGACACCTCGTCCTCTCGACGCTCCACACCAACGACGCCCCGTCGGCGACGATGCGTCTTGCGGACATGGGCGTCGAGCCGTTCCTGATCGCGGCCACCGTCATCGGGGTCCAGGCCCAGCGCCTCGCCCGTAAGATCTGCCAGCACTGCAAGGAGCCCTACCAGGTTCCCGCCTCCGACCTGGCGCGCTTCGGCTTCCGCGTCGGAGACGAGAAGATGATGCAGCGGCTCCACCTGGAGATCGAGGACGAGAACCAGCCGGTCACGCTCTACCGGGGCCGCGGGTGCGAGAACTGCCGCAACGGATACCGGGGCCGAACCGGCATCCACGAGCTGATGCGCGTCAACCAGGAGATCGCCGAACTGATCGTCCGGCGCGCTCCCCTCCAGGACATCAAGGACGCCGCCAAGGCGAACGGGATGCTGGAGATGAAGGAGGACGGCCTCCTCAAGATCCTGAACGGATCGACCTCGGCGGAAGAAGTCATGCGCGTCGTCTTCACCGCGGGCTTCTAAATCACACATCGCACGTGCAGCGGGGCGCGACGCAGACGCGCCCCGTTTGCGTATCTATCGGTAATCGCATAGAAGGGAAGACTTCACCCATGGCCACGGAGACCCCGATCCCGGGCGCGGCAGGCGGCGGCGAAGGCGAACAGCCCCAGCAGACCCAGGCCTCCAAGCAGCGGGTTCGCTCGCTGGAAGACACACATATCGACGAACTCCTGCATCTGGTCGTCAAGCAGGAGGCGTCCGACCTGCACATCGCGGTCGGTCTGCCGCCGGTCCTGCGCGTCCATGGCAAGCTGCTGCAAGCGCCCTACGAGCCCTATACGCCGCAGACCAGCCAGCGCATGATCTACGACATCCTCACGGACGAGCAGATACAGAAGTTCGAATCGACCTACGAGCTGGACTTCTCCTACTCCCTGGGGCGCACCTCCCGCTTCCGCGTGAACGTCTTCCGCGACAAGGGCACGGTCGCCTCCGCCTTCCGGCGCATCCCGACCGCGATCCCGACCCTGGCGGACCTGGGCCTTCCGCCCGTGCTGGAGAAGCTGACGCACCTGACCCGCGGTCTGATCCTGGTCACCGGCCCGACCGGCTCCGGCAAGTCGACGACGCTGTACGCGACGCTCAACCTGCTCAACGATGCGACACGGAACCTGGTGACGGTCGAGGATCCGGTCGAGTACCGACTCGCCAACGTCAACCAGGTCCAGACGAACCCGAAGGCCGGGCTCACGTTCGCAACTGCCCTCCGGTCGATCCTGCGCCAGGACCCAGACGTCGTATTGGTCGGCGAGATCCGCGATCGGGAGACCGGTGTGATTGCGATCGAGGCCGCTCTGACCGGGCACCTCGTGCTGTCGACGCTGCACACGAACGACGCCCCGTCGACGCCACTGCGCCTCATCGAGATGGGCATCGAGCCGTTCCTCGTGACCTCTGCACTCGACTGCGTACTCGCTCAGCGGCTCGCCCGCCGACTGTGCGAGCGGTGCAAGGAGCCATATGGGCCGTCCGAGGAGGATTTGGTGCTGAGCAGCTGGGACCTGACGAGGGAGCCGCCGACCGGGATGCACCGCGCCGTGGGCTGCGCGCACTGCGGTGGTACGGGGTACCGCGGCCGAACCGCGATCCACGAGGTCATGCTCCTCAGCGAGGAGATCGATCGGTTGATCGTCAGCCGCGCCAGCTCGGACGACATCCGCCGAGTCGCGCTGGAGCAGGGCATGGTGCCGTTGCGCCAGGACGGCCTCGACAAGGTCGCACGAGGAAACACAACGCTCGAGGAGGTCTCACGTGTCGTCGCCTGATGGCATCCGCCGGGTCGAACCGGCTCAGCTCCGTCCGACAGCGCAGGCGCTGGCCACCTTGTTGGCGGTCGACGCGCGGCGCCTCGGTGTGCTGCCCCTTGCGGTGGACGACACGCGTATCGTGCTCGCCTTCTCGAGCGCGCCGTCCGGATCGGTCGTCGCCGAGATCGCGATGGCGACGGCGAAGAACGTCGTCCCGGTGCTCGCCGACCGCGGCGCACTGGCCGAGGCAATCGGCCTTGCCTACCCCGGCGCAACCGTCAGCCCGGCACCGACCCACAT
>DATLHN010000550.1:0-10276 GCA_035539875.1 Armatimonadaceae bacterium | reverse complement strand
GTCGAGACGTTCTTCGCCCACGCGTTCTTGACGTCGTCGAAGACCACCAGCCGGTTCGCGTGCTCCTCGTCCGAAAGGTACTCGACCCCGCGCTGCGTCGCCTTCTTCGTCCGGTCGAACTCGCAGGTGCCGTGCAGGCTCTCGACGCCGACGTTCTCGATGCGGCCCCGGTCCGTGTACTTTGCCAGGTACCCGCCGCCCCAGCGCTTTTCGATCGCGCAGACGAGCGGCGCGTCCAGCGTCACCCGGTTCCCCTCCACCTTCGTCACCACCCGGTCGAACGGCAGCTCGAACGGCGTCCACTGCTTCGTCCCCGCCGGGTCGGCGTTCGGGCGCGGCGCGATCCGGTCCATCCCGATCTCGGTGATCCAGGCGGCGTTCCCGCGCCGCCCCAGCATCACGGTGTCGCCGGGCCGGAAGCCGGACCCGTCCGCCACGGTCACCCTGCGCCCGCCCACCGGCACGTAGTCGTCCGTCACCTCGCGGCGCGTGCCCGCGACCTCGGTCCACCGCTCCGCGCCCTTCACGGAGACGAGCGCGTACTGCTTTCGCGCGGTCCCGAGCAGGATCGTGTCCGGCCCCTCGCCGCGCAGGACCACGCCCGAGCGCGTCATCTTGAGCGCGTCCGAAAGCCGGTACGTGCCCTTCTTCAGCAGCACCGCGCCGCGCAGGCCGGTCTTCGGGTCGGGCGAAAGCGCGCCGACCCGGTCGAGCGCCGCCTGGACGCGGGCGAGGTCGTCGCCGGTCGGGGCGGGGGAGAGCGTCTCCTTCGCCGGCGCGACCGGGAGCGGCACGCCGCCGCCGCCCTTGTACCCGCAGTTCGAGAAGTCGGGGATGGTGTCGCCCCGGTCGTTCCAGGGGGCGTAGACCAGCGTCCCGTTCGCTCCCGGCGCGACCAGCTTGCTCCGGCCCGCTACCGCTGCCGCCGTCACGCCGCCCCCTTCGACGCCGGCGGGCGCGGGCGACTGCTGCTGCTGTTGCTGACCGGTGCACAGGGCGACTCCGAGCAGCGCCGGGAGCGCCGCCAGCGCCGGGAAGCCCGTGAAGGGGGTCACCGTCTTGCGAGGATTCCTCGTCGTTCTTCGCATCGAATTCGTGTCGGCTCCGTTGCTCGCTCGTGTGATAGTGACAGATACGCGCGCCGCGCCGCGCCCGTACCCGGCCGGCTGCAGGCCAGGTGATTGTACGATGTGCCGCCGCGCACCCGGACGCCGACGGTCGTCCCGGTTGGGGTCGAACCGACAGGTCCTACCGGCGATTATAAACCGATTTACGCCCTGTCGGGGAAAACCCTGTGAAATAGTTCACGTGTTTACAACTTTGCCCTTGACAGCGGGGGGAAGCGCGGGGGAGAATGGGCCGTGTGATCTCCTTTTCTCTCCGCTCTCTTCGCGGAAGGGGTCGGGCGCAAGTCGCCCGACCCTTTTCTCTTTCCTCCCTCACGCACCCGTAAGCAGCGCCCGCGCCCGCACCCGTACCAGCGGACTGTGCGCCCCCTGGCGTACCACCAGCGATCGCACCGGCGGCGGCAGCGCCTCCGCCAGCACCGCCGCGACCGCCCGGTCCAGCAGCGCCGCCCGCTCCGCCTCCGGGAGCGCGTCGAGCGGGTCCGCCGCCGCCTCCGCCGCCGCGTGCTCCGCCGAGGGAGCCCTGACGGTGCGCGAAGCGCGGGCCGCCTCCCGCTCGGCGGCGCGGTCCCGGGCCGCCTCGGCCGCGAACAGCCAGCCGGGCAACGTCCAGTCCTTCGCCGCCACCCGCTCGACGCAGGCCCGCAGCCACGCGCCGGGCCGCTCGATCCGCTTGCCCCGCTCCCGGCACGCCGCCAGGTAGCGCGCGCAGTCGGCCACCACGCCCTCGCCGTGCCGCGCCGCGAGCGAAGCGGCGGTCGCCGCGTCCATCTCGCCGCCGCTCGCCTCCACCGCCGATGCCGCTGCCGCCGACGGAACGACGACAGCCGCGCCTCCGGCGACCGGCGGCGCTTTCTTTCGCCTGTCGTCGTTTCTCCCCCTGTCGGTAGCTATAGGAGACGCCCCCGCCGAGCCGCGCAAAACGGGGCGCAGGAGGCGCGCAAAACCGGGCAGCAGCGCGGCGACGTCGGCGGGCGTGACCAGGCAGGTGACCCGCCGCTGCGGCCCCCGCACCGAGACCTGAACCCAGCCCCAGGCCGCGAGGATGGCGTAGTGGCGGCGGATCGTCGCCGCGTCGCAGTCGTAGCCGCGCTTGCGCTCCCAGAACCGGTTGCCCGCCCAGCAGAAGCCGTGTTCGCCCCGGCTCAGGAACCAGGTGTCGCGGAAAAGGCGCACGAGGCGCAGCAGCAGGCGCACCGAGACCTCGGCCGGGTCGGGCACCAGCACCGCGACCCCGCTCGTCGGGGCGACCGCCGGGTTCGCCCGCCCGGGGCGCGCGTAGGCTAGCGCCGCCTGCTGCATGGCGTCTCCTCCCGGCGTGCGATAACGGCAATAGAAACAAAAGGGGCGGCGTCTCTCGCCGCGGGCGGTGACATGGGGCGTAACGGGGGACCTTTCCGGGTTCCGGCGATGGCACAATGCAAACAGGTGTTTGCAAAGCGGCCGGTGGATCAATCTTAACACGCGGGTCACCGCCCATAAAACATTTGTTTTCCGCCGGAGCGGCGCGCGGCCGACGCCGTGGTATAGAAACAGACACACATGGACGACGAATCGCTGATCGCCGAGGCGGCGCGCCACGCCGGGGAGTTCGCCCTGGCGAAACCGAGCCTGACCGCCGGGACGGTAGCCTGCGCGCTGCTGACCGCGGCCGGGAACGTCTACACCGGCATCAACATCGACCTGGCGTGCGGCATCGGGTTCTGCGCGGAGCACGCGGCGGTCGCCGCGATGCTGAATGCGCGCGAGACGCGCGTCGCCGTCATCGTCGCCGTGAACCACCGGGGCCGCATCCTCCCGCCGTGCGGGCGCTGCCGCGAGCTGCTCGCGCAGGTCGACCGCGCCAACCGCGCCGGCTGCCGGGTCCTCCTCCCGCCCGCCCCGGTCCCGATGGCCGTGACCGCCGCCGCCGATCCCGCGGCCCCGACGCCGCCCTGCCGCGCCGCGCTCCTGGGCGACCTCCTGCCCGAGCCGTGGATGGAAGGGAAGTAGGGAGGGGGCGCGGGAGCGGACGGCGAACCAACCACCATCCCACAGGCCCGACGGTTTCAGGGCAGCAGGACCCACGACCATGGCGCACCTACCGCTCGGAGAAACGCAGGAGCTTACCACCTACCGCAAGATCGCCATCGCCGCCTGGCGGCACCCGCGCGACCCCAGCACCTACAGCTGGCTCGACCTGCCCGTCGAAGCCGCCGAGGCGTTCCTCAAGACCTTCCCCGGCGGGGCGGGCGCGCCCCCGCGCCCCTCGCTCACCCACTACATCGCCAAGATAGTCGCCCACTGCCTGGAGGAGCACCCCGAGCTGAACCACCTGCTGCGCCGCGACCGCCTCCAGCGACGCCAGCGCACCGACGTCTTCATCACCACGCTCCTCAAGACCGCCTCCGCCGCCGACCTTTCCGGCTTCCCGATCCGCGACGCCGCCCGGCTCAGCCTCGCCGAGATCGCGCGCCTCAGCGCGGACGCCGTGGACCGCCTGCGCGACGGCACGGACGACGCCACGGTGCGCACCGCCCGCGTCACCGCGCGCCTGCCGGTCTGGCTGCTTCGCCTCGCCATGCGCGCCCAGGACTTCGCCCACTTCACGCTCAACGTCTCGCTGCGCCCGTTCGGCCTCCCCGACGACCGCTTCGGCTCGGTGATGATCAGCAACTTCGGCGTCCTCGGCATCGACAACGCGCTCGTGCCGCTCTCGCCGTACTGCCGGACGCCGCTGATGATCGGGGTCGGGAGGCCGCGGCCGATCCCGGTCGCGCGCGGCGGCGAGGTCGTGGTCGCCGAGTGCGTGACCATCAGCTTCACGTTCGACCACCGCTACGCCGACGGCGTCCACGGCGGCCTCCTGATGCGCCAGTTCCAGAAGATCTTCCTCAACCCGCACCGCTACCCCGCCGTCTTCGCGGGCGTCAGCGCCGCCGCCGCCGACGCCCAGGAGGCGGCCGTCGACGCGGCCGAAAACGCCGAGACGCTCAGCGGAGCCCCCCGGCCCGCGATGTAGGGACGAAGCCACACGAGGAGCGCGAAAATGAAGAACGGCAGCAGCAATCCCTGCAAAGGCGGTCGCGCGAGGCGTCTCGGGTACGCCGCGCTCGGCGCGGGCCTGGTCGCCGCGCTCGGCTACGCCGCGCTCGTCGGGGCCGCGTGGTCCCGCTACGGCCGCGCGGAGGAAGGGCGGACCGAACCGGGCGACAACCGCGGCGGCGGCGGCCCGCTGCTCGACCGCTTCCTGCCCCACTACGACGTCCTGGAGCGCCACGAGGTGCGCGTCGCCGCGCCCGTGGAAGACACGTTCGCCGCCGCGCGCGCCCTCGACGTCAACCGCTCGGGGATCGTGCGCGCCGTGTTCCGCGCGCGGGAGCTCGCGATGGGCGCGTTCGACGCGCCCGCCGCGCCGCCGCCCAAACCGCTGCTGGAGCAGACGCTGGAGATGGGGTGGGGCGTCCTCGCCGAGGAGCCCGGCCGCGAGATCGTGGTCGGCGCGGTGACCAAACCCTGGGAGGCCGACGTCCGCTTCCGCGGCCTGCCGCCCGGGGAGTTCGCCGCGTTCGCCGACCCCGGCTTCGTCCGTATCGCCTGGAACCTCGCCGCCGAGCCGGTCGGGCCGAGCGAGTCGGTGTTCCGGACCGAGACGCGCGCCGTCGCGACGGACGCGGACGCGCGCCGCCGCTTCCGGCGCTACTGGTCGTTCGTCTCGCCCGGGGTCCTGCTCATCCGCCTTCTGTCCCTGCGCCTGGTCAGGGCCGACGCCGAGCGCCGCCACCGGGAGCGGACCGCCGCACTCGGGCGGGACGGCTCTAAGACGCGATGAAGCCTGTGAAAAAGTACATTCTGTTCGATCATGACGGCGTGCTGGTCGACACCGAGTTCTGGTATTTCAAAGCCGCGGAGCGCGCCCTGGCGGAGATCGGCTTCGCCCTGGACAAGCAGCAATACCTCCGGGACATGACGCAGGGAGGGGGCAGCTGGGCCCAGGCCAGGGCGGCGGGAATAGACGAGCAGACGCTCAACATTCGGCGCGCGGCTCGCGACGCCTACTACCAGGAATACCTGAGGACCGAGGCCATCGAGATCGAAGGCGTCGTCGAGGCGCTCGCGGAGGTGTCGCGATACGCCCGCATGGCCATCGTGACCACGTCAAAGCGCGCGGACTTCGAGATCATCCACGAAAAGCGCCGGATCCGACCGTTCATGGATTTCGTCCTCGTGCGCGAGGACTACGCGCGCGCCAAGCCGCACCCGGAACCCTACCTGACCGCCCTGAGCCGCTTCGGAGCCCGAAAGGAAGAGGCGCTGGTAGTCGAGGATTCATCCAGGGGGCTGAACTCGGCCGTGGCGGCCGGAATCGACTGTGTCATCGTCCACAACGACTTCACGAGGACGCACGACTTCTCACAGGCCAGCCATCGGATCGACTCTCTGAAAGAGTTGAAGGACATCGTCCTCGCGGCGAGCGCCTAGGGTGCGGAAGGCGGCGAGCGCCTCAGGAGAGTTCCTCGGCCAGCGCGACGATGATGCCCGCGGGTCCCCGCACGTAGCAGAGCCGGTACACGTCCTCGTACCGGGCCACCTCGCCGACGAGTTCGGCGCTGTGAGCGCCGCGCAGGCGGGTCAGGGTGTCGTCCACGCTGTCGACGGCGAACATGACGCTCCGCAGGCCCGGCGCGTTCGGCGGCGCGACCGCCGGTTCGACCGCGACCAGTTCGGGATGGCGGAACTTCGTCAACTCCAGCCGCCCGTGCCCGTCCGGGGTCCGCATCATCGCGATGTCGACCCGGATGCCTTCGATACCGTTGATGCGGTCCGCCCACTCGCCCTCGATCGGGGCCTCGCCTTCGAGCGTCATGCCGAGCGCGGTGAAAAAAGCGATAGCGGCGGCGAGGTCCTCGACGACGACGCTGACGTGGTCCAGTCTCTTGATCGCCATGCCCCAGTATAGCCCAGGAAGGGCAGGGGCCGGGCGCGCGCGCTTCCGCGGCTCAGCGGGGGGCGATGAACAGGAGCATGAGAATGAAGTGGCAGATGCTCCCGGCCAGCACCAGCACGTGCCACAGGTCGTGCGCGCCGAACAGGCCCGGCTTCAGGCGCGGGCGCTCGGTGACGCACACCACCGCGCCCACCGTGTAGACCAGGCAGCCCGCCGCCAGCCAGCCGAGGCCCGCGGGCGGCAGCGCGCGCACCAGCGGCCCGAGCGCCACCAGCGCCACCCAGCCCGTCACCAGGTACAGCAGCGCCTGGAGCCAGTGCGGCGTCCGGCAGCGCGCCAGGATGTCCACGACGATCCCGACCGCCGCCAGGCCCCAGACCACCCCGAGCAGGCTCCAACCCCACGCGGGCGGCAGCGCGATCAGGCAGATCGGGGTGTACGTCCCCGCGATCAGCGCGAAGATGGCGGCACGGTCGAGCGCGTACAGCCGCTCCTCCTGGGCGCGCGGGACGTGCAGCAGGTGGTAGAGCGCGCTGGCGGTGTAGAGCACGACAAGGGTCGCCCCGTAGACCGCGAAGGCGACCGTGTGCCAGGGCTTGCCGCCCGCGGCCACGATCAGCACCAGCAGGCCGACCAGCGAGAGCGCCGCCCCCGCCAGGTGCGACAGTCCGCTGAACGGGTGCTTGAACGGGTAGCGCAGCCGCCGCCGCCACGAAGTCGGCAGCCAGCCCGGCCGCCCCGATAGTTCGCTCCGACGCTCGATCAACCTGTCCTCCTGCCGCTCGGTCACTACTGGTCTTCTGTTCCCCGCGCCCGGCCGCCCTAACCCGGGTGTGGCGACCTTCACTACTCCCGCGCGCCCGCCCGCACCGCAACTTTGCGTGCGCGTGGCACGGCGCGTGCGTATAATCCCCACAGAGGGTATGGATAAAGCGCGCGCGCGCAGGAACGCGCCGCCGCGACGGAGGAAGACATCGCGATGGCAGACAGGGTTGCCGATACGGCGGCAGCCGCCGCAGCAGTAGAACCGGCGGCAGGGCCAGCCGGGGCGGGCGAGCCGCCGCAACCGCCGAAGAAGCAGACGACGCGCACCCTGAGCCCGTTCAAGCGCTGGCTGCTCCAGGGACACGTCCGCGAGCCCGAGGGGCCGCACCAGCCCGAGGGGACGGCGCACCACACGCACCCGTGGTGGCAGGTCATGTGCCTCACCGGCGTCGACTACTTCTCGACGCTCGGCTACCAGCCCGGCATCGCCGCGCTCGCGGCCGGGGCGCTTTCGCCGCTGGCGACGCTCATTCTCGTGCTGCTCACGCTCTTCGGCGCGCTTCCCATCTACGGGCGCGTCGCCACCGAGAGTCCGCACGGCGAGGGGTCCATCGCCATGCTGGAGCGGCTGCTCGCCGGGTGGCGGGGCAAGCTGTTCGTCCTGTGTCTGCTCGGGTTCGTCGCCACCGACTTCGTCATCACGATCACGCTCTCGGCGGCGGACGCCACCGCGCACATCGTCGAGAACCCGCTCGCGCCGCACTTCCTGCACGACCACAAGGTCGGCCTGACGCTGCTCCTGATCGGGCTGCTGGCCGCGGTCTTCCTCAAGGGCTTCAAGGAGGCGGTCGGCATCGCCGTCTTCCTGGTCGCCGTCTACCTGGCGCTCAACGCCGTGGTGGTAGGCCGGGGCCTGTTCGAGGTCGTCACGCACCCGCAGACCATCCCCGACTGGCGAGAGGCGCTTTTCGCCAAGCACGGGACGAACCCCTTCGTCATGGTCGGGATCGCGCTGCTGCTGTTCCCGCGCCTCGCGCTCGGCCTCTCCGGGTTTGAGACCGGCGTCGCCGTCATGCCGCTCGTCAAGGGCGACCCGGACGACACCCACGAACGCCCGGCGGGCCGCATCCGCAATACGCGCAAGGTGCTGCTTTCCGCCGCCATCATCATGAGCGTCTACCTGCTCACCAGCAGCGTGGTCACGACGCTGCTCATACCCGCGCACGAGTTCCGCCCCGCGACCCACGTCGCCACGGTCGAGCAGCTCCGCGAGCGCCTGGTGGGCAAGAAGACGCAGGAGGCGGTGGTCATCGCGGATGACGTCGTCCTGTTCCAGGCCGGGCGCACCATCTCCGCGGCGGACGTTAACGCCGCGCACATCCTCGGCCAGCTCGACGCGCTGACGACCGCGGCGGGCGAGGACCGCGGCGAGGAGGCGAAGGCGGGCGCGGCCAGCGGGCGCGCGCTGGCGTACCTCGCGCACAAGTACCTCGGCCCGGTTTTCGGCACGATCTACGACCTCTCGACGGTCCTTATCCTCTGGTTCGCCGGGGCCAGCGCGATGGCCGGGCTGCTCAACATCGTCCCGCGCTACCTGCCCCGCTACGGCATGGCCCCGGACTGGACGCGCGCCGTCCGGCCCCTCGTGCTCGTCTTCACCGCCATCGCGTTCGCGGTGACCGTCATCTTCAAGGCGGACGTGGACGCGCAGGGAGGCGCGTACGCCACCGGCGTCTTGGTCCTGATGACCTCGGCGGCGGTCGCCGTTACGCTCTCCGCCTGGCGCAACCGGGAGCCGGTCCTCAAGTACCTGTTCGCCCTGATCGCGGCGGTCTTCGCCTACACCACCGTGGTCAACGTCATCGAGCGGCCCGACGGCATCAAGATCGCCGGGTTCTTCATCGCCGCGATCGTGGTCACCTCGCTCGTCTCGCGCGTCTTCCGCTCCACCGAGCTGCGCGTGGCGGGGGTGGAACTGGACCGCGCCGCGCGCCGCTTCCTGGAGGAGGCCGCGGCGCAGGGCGAGATACGCCTGGTGACCAACCGGCGGCAGACCGGCGACGAGACCGAGTACCGCATCAAGGAGCGCAACCAGCGGCAGGAGAACCACCTGCCCACCCGCGACCAGGTCCTGTTCCTGGAGGTGGAACTGGGCGACACGTCCGCGTTCGCCGAGGTGCTGGAGGTGCGCGGCGTCGAGGTCACGGGCGAGCGCCGCGCCTCGCAGCTTCGCGGCCAGGAGACGTTCACGTACCGCGTGCTGCGCGTGCGCGGCGCGTCCGCGGTCCCCAACGCCATCGCCGCGGTGCTGCTGCACGTGCGCGACGTCACCGGGAAGATCCCCCACGCCTACTTCACCTGGGCCGAGGGCAACCCGCTCGCCTACGTCCTGCGCTTCGTCGTCCTCGGCCAGGGCGACACGGCCCCCGTGACCCACGAGGTCATCCGCCAGGCCGAGCCCGACCCGGAGCGCCGCCCCGCCCTCCACGTCGGCGGCTGGGGGTAGGCCCGCCGCACATCATCCCGTGGCGGACCCCTGTTGCACGAGTCGCCCCCTCCGGAATTCCGGAGGGGGCGTTTTTTCAGTCGCCGGGCGGGTTGGGACCGGAATCGGTGGCGAGGTAAACGATCTCGATCAGGTAGGAGCCGACGCCGAAAACGAGGAGCGCCGCCGCAGCCGCGAGGCCGGGCACCAGGGGCAGGCCGAGGATCGCGCGGGCGGGGAGCAGCGCCGCCGACGTGAACGCGCCGAGGAAGGCGACGATCATGACGAAGAAGCCGATCAGGGCGATTCGGCCCGCCTCGCGCCGCCCCGCGCCGTAGAGCCGCGCGCCCGCGAAGCCGAGGTCGGTGACGAACCAGAGGTACGCGCCCGCCAGGACCCCGGAAAGCGCCAGAGCCGCGGACGCGCCCGCCGCCACGGCGGCAGCGGCGGCGGCCAGAGCGGCGAACGCCAGCAGCGCCCCGAGCAGGCGGTACAGGCCCGCGTAGAAGCGGAAGCCGTCCGCGACTACCCGGGCGCGCTCGTCGTCGGAGAGCGGCGCGCGCGGGGCGGGCTTGCCGTGCAGCCAGAGCACGACGCTCCACCAGCGGCGCGTCGGCGGGTGTGCGTCGAACGCCGCCCGGACCCCCGGCGCATCGCAGACGATCCGCGCGAACCCCGCGCCGGCAACCTCCCCTGGCATCGCGGCTGTCCCCCTCGTCCTCAGATGGTGTAATTGTAACACGTAAATCGGCGGGTTCACCAGACCACCGGGACGAGTCCCGAGGCGGTAATGTTGGCGTCCGCCGTGAGGAGCGCCGCCGCCTCGCCTCGGTCGAGAAGAAGCAGGGTGGTTGCCGCGATCTGGCGGTCGTGCATCTCGGCGATCCCGGCGAGCGTTTCGGACCGCTCGATAACGGCGCGGTCGAGGGGGTGAAGGGAAAGACGCGGGTCTGCGTCGAGGGCGGCGAGAAC
>DATLHN010000549.1:0-4248 GCA_035539875.1 Armatimonadaceae bacterium | reverse complement strand
GTGCTGTTCTACGCCGGGTCGCTCGCGGGTCTGACGGCGGTGACGCCCGCCCAGGCGGCAGCCTGGGCGTTCCTGACGCTGTGCGGCCTGTCCGTTCTCTACTGCATCCAGATGCTGCTGATGTCGCTCTCGTTCTGGCTGGTGCGCATCGACAACCTGAGCGCGCTCACGGACACGGTGGTGTTCGTGGCGCGCTACCCGCCGGACATCTTCCCGCGCTACCTCGCCTTCGCGGTCACCTACCTGCTCCCGCTCGCCTTCGTCGCCGCCGTGCCCACGCGCGTCCTCAAGGAGGGCGGCGTCCACGTCCCGACGCTGCTCGCCGCCGCCGGTATCGCCGCGCTGTTCCTCCTGCTCACCGCGCTCTTCTGGCGCTACGCGACCCGGTCCTACACCTCGGCCAGTTCGTGAAGCCGCATTGGCGACCTGTTCGGTCGCCGGGTTGCACAGACGCCTGCTTCTCGGGTAGCATTCATTGGGCGGCGGGGCCTCCGCCGCGCTGTTACTGGAGGCAGAAAAATGGCCGGGACAAACCCCTATATCGATACACCTACCTACGAAAAGCCGAAGCAAAAGTACCAGATAACCATCGTCTACGAGGGGGAGCCGCACGTCCTCACGGTCGACCCGGCCCGCCTGCCCTACGAGCGGAGCGGCCTGCCGGGCTCGATCCTCGACATCTGCGAGGGGCACGAGATTCCGCTGGAGCACACCTGCGGGGGCGTCCTCGCCTGCTCGACGTGCCACGTGATCGTCAAAGAGGGCCTGGAAACATGTAATGAGGCCACGGACGACGAGCTGGACCAACTGGAGGAGGCCCCGGGCATCACGATCAAGTCGCGCCTGGGCTGCCAGTGCGTCCCGAACGGCACGGCGAACGTCGTGGTGGAGATCCCCCACTGGAACCGCAACGCGGTCAAGGAAACGCCGCACTGACCGCCACCGCCGCTGCCACCGTCACCGCCGCGCGCTTTCTGAGCGCGCACGTGCGGGAGCTGACGCTGCTCCCCGAGGGCGGCGGCGCGCCGGTGGACTTCGCGCCGGGCCAGTGGCTCTCGCTCCAGTTGCCGGTGGGCGAGCGCCCGCCGCTGGTGCGCGCCTATTCGCTGGCCGCGCCAGCGCGGCCGGACGGGTCGCTCGTACTCTGCTTCGACCGGGTGGAGGGCGGCCTCGGCTCCGGCTGGCTGTGGGAGGCGGAGCCGGGCGCGACGGCGGTGACGTTCACCGGGCCGGTCGGCAACTTCGTCCTCCCCGAGGGCGACGGCCCGCTCGTGCTGCTCGCGCGCTACACGGGCATCGTCCCCTTCCGCGCGATGCTCCTGGCGATCGACGCGGGCCTCGCGCCGAAGCGCCCGGTCCGCCTCGTCTACGGCGCTCCCTCGGCCGCAGAGCAGGTCTACCACGACGAGTTGACGGCACTCGCGGAGCACGCCGACTGGCTGGAGTACCACCCCCTTCTCCTCGATTCCGGCCAGGACGAGATCGCCTTCCTCGCCGAGCGTGCAGAATCCTGGCTCCCCTTCAACCCCATGGCCTGCGGCGTCCGCGAGTTCACGAAGCCGGTGCGCGACCTCCTCATGGAGCGGTTCGGCTTCGAGCGCCGCGCCGTCAAGGTCGAGAACTACAACGGCCCCGCCGCCGCCCGTTAGGCGGTGTCAGTCTTCCAGCGTTGGTGACGTAGTCGGCGGCGTCGCTTCGCGCAGGAAGTCCAGGACGAGGCGGTTGAACGTGCGCGGGTGATCCCACATCAGGACGTGGCCCGCCCCCTCGATGACCTCCAGGCGGGCTCCGGGTATCAGCGTCTTCATCGCCTCGCCCGCGGCGACCGGCACCAGGTTGTCGCGCTCTCCCCACACCAGGAGCGTCGGGGCCTTGATCGTGCGCGCCAGTTCGGTGGTGTCCTTGCTCAGGACGTCGAGCGTGGAGAGGAACAGGTTCAGGGGGCCGGCGCGCAGGGCGTCCGCGGCGAGCGTCGGCAGGAAGTCGAGCGGCGCGTAATGCCCGGCGATCGGCAGCTTCATCGCCATGCGCACGAGGTCGGATCGCACGAGCCCGCTGGCCGCCGCGAGGATCAGGCGGTTCACGCGCTCCGGGTGCTTCGCGGCCAGGTACGTGCAGATCTGCCCGCCCATGGAGTGGCCGACGACGTGCGCCCGCCCGTCGGGCAGCATCGCGATGAACTGCGCGAGGGCGTCCGCCGCCGCGTCCAGGCGGGTGGGTCGCAGCGCCCGGTTGACCCCGTAGCCCACCAACTCGATGGTGTAGCAGGCGTACTCCGCCGACAGCGCAGGGAGGTTGTGCCGCCACCAGCGCGCGGAGCCGGAAAGCCCGTGGACGAGAAGCAGCGGCTCCCCCTCGCCCTCCCGGCTGTAGATGATCTTGTTTCGCCCCGACCCGAAGACGGCGTGCTCTTTGACGGTGTCGCGCGAACGACGTAGCAGCATACGGCGAAAGCCCCACCTTCAGTATGCCCGTTTCCGCGCCGCGTGTCACGGGGCAGATGTCCTAACTATGTGCCTCACGGACTCATTCACCGGTACGGCATCGAGTGGGGTTTTCTCCAACGCTATTCCAGCGTCACGGTCATCCGGCCACCGTCCGCAGCGGCGGTTATCAACGTGCCGCGGGGGTCACTAGAGGAGGCGCCGCTTTCAACCGTGCTGATCGACTCGACGCCGGGGAGCAGGAGACTCCAGGGGCGGGATTCGCCGCCGCGGACTTCGGCGAAGAGGCGGCTGCCGGAGCGGGTGACGGTAAAAGTACGATCCGGTTCGCCCGTGACGGTCGGGACCGAGGCGGTCGCGCTCTGGCCGTCTTCGAGGTGGCCGACGAACAGGGTGACGCCGCCGGCGAAGGGGTAGTCCGGCCGGGCGTCGTCCGCGCCGAGCGGGAGCAGCGCGCCCGGGCGCACCAGGAGCGGCAGGCTGAGGGCGTCGTGCGTCTCGCGAAGCCAGCGCGGGCCGTCGACCGCCTCGCCCGTCAGGAGGCGCGTCCAGCGGCCCTCGGGGACGTAGTAGTCCACGCGGCCGTCGGGCGAGAAGACCGGGGCGACGAGCAGGGAGTCGCCGAGCAGGTACTGGCGGTCGAGCGTGTCGCAGGCGGGGTCGTCGGGGTACTCCAGCAGCATCGCGCGCAGCACGGGGACGCCCGTGTTGCGCGCCGCCACTGATTGGCCGAACAGATAGGGCATCAGGCGGCACTTGAGCTTCGTGAAGTGCCGCAGGACGTCCACCGCCTCCTCGTCGAACAGCCACGGCACGCGGTACGACGACGAGCCGTGCAGGCGGCTGTGCGAGGAGAGCAGGCCGAACGCGATCCAGCGCTTGTAGACGTCGGCGGGCGGCGTGCCCTCGAAGCCCCCGATGTCGTGACTCCAGAACCCGAAGCCGGAAAGGCCGAGCGAAAGGCCGCCGCGCAGCGTCTCCGCCATCGACTCGAACGACGAGTAGCAGTCGCCGCCCCAGTGGACCGGGAACTGCTGGCAGCCCGCCGTCGCCGAGCGCGCGAAGAGTGCGGCCTCGCCTTCGCCCCGCGCTTCCTTCAGCACGCCGAAGACGCACTCGTTGTAGAGGTAGGCGTAGTAATTGTGCATCTTCGCCGGGTCCGAGCCGTCGTGCCAGGCGACGTCCTCGGTCGGGATGCGCTCGCCGAAGTCGGTCTTGAACGAGTCCACCCCCATGGCGGTCAGGGCTCGCAGTTTGCCCGCGAACCACTCGCGCGCCGCCGGGTTCGTGAAGTCCACGATCCCCATGCCCGGCTGCCACAGATCCCACTGCCAGACGTCGCCGTTCGTGCGCTTGAGCAGGTAGCCGCTGGCCGCACCCTCGGCGAACAGCGGGGAGCGCTGCGCGATGTACGGGTTGATCCAGACGCAGACGTGCAGGCCGCGCTCCTTCAGCCGCTGGAGCATCCCGGCCGGGTCGGGGAAGGTCTCCGGGTCCCACTCGAAATCGCACCAGCGGAACGCGCGCATCCAGAAGCAGTCGAAGTGGAAGACGTGCAGAGGCAGGTCGCGCCGCGCCATCTCCTCGACGTAGCTCGTGACCGTGCCCTCGTCGTAGCTGGTGGTGAACGACGTGGTGAGCCAGAGGCCGAACGACCACGCGGGCGGCAGCGCGGGCCGCCCGGTCAGCGCGGTGTACTTCTCCAGCACATCCTTCGGCGTGGGCCCATAGACGACGAAGTATTCCAGCGACTCGCCGGGGACGCTGAACTGGACGCGCGATACTTTCTCGCTGGCGACCTCGA